>CAYJPU010000104.1:0-11608 GCA_964372105.1 uncultured Undibacter sp. | reverse complement strand
GGAAGCCGGCGAGATGGGTGCCGCCGTCGCGCTGCGGGATGTTGTTGGTGAAGCAGAGCACGCTCTCGTGGTAGCCGTCGTTCCACCACATCGCGCATTCCACCGTGATGCCGTCGCGCTCAGCCTTGAGCATAATCGGCGCGGGGATCAGCGCGGTCTTGCTGCGGTCGAGGTATTTCACGAAGGCTTCGACGCCGCCTTCGTACAGCATCTCCTCGCGCTTCTCGACCGCATGGCGGTTGTCGGACAGCACGATGGTGACGCCGGAATTCAGGAACGCGAGCTCGCGCAGGCGATGCTCGAGCGTGGCGAAGTCGAACTCGACCATGGTGAAGGTGTTGGGCGAGGGCAGGAAGCTCACTTCCGTGCCGCGCTTGCCTTCGGCGTCGCCGACGATCTCCAAGGGAGCGACCGCGACGCCGTCGCGGAACTCCATGAAGTGCTCTTTGCCGTTGCGCCAGATCCGAAGCTTCAGCCAGGTCGACAGCGCGTTGACGACGGAAACGCCGACGCCATGCAGACCGCCGGACACCTTGTAGGAGTTCTGGTCGAACTTGCCGCCGGCGTGCAGCTGCGTCATCACCACTTCAGCGGTCGACACGCCTTCGCTGTGCATGTCGGTCGGAATGCCGCGGCCGTTGTCGCGCACGGTGCACGAGCCGTCGGGGTTGAGCGTGACGTGCACTTCACTGGCGTAGCCGGCGAGCGCTTCGTCGATGGCGTTGTCGACGGCCTCGTAGACCATGTGATGCAGGCCGGAGCCGTCGTCGGTGTCGCCGATATACATGCCCGGGCGTTTGCGAACGGCATCGAGGCCCTTGAGGACCTTGATCGAGTCGGCGCCGTAGTCGGAATTGTCTTCGGACGGAATATTGCGGGCCGGTTCAGCCATCGACGGCACCCTCGCAGCGGGCAGAAAAATGAGTCGGATTGACTCGTTTGTGTGACACGAAATGCAGGTCTCGTACAGGGCAAAGTGGTTAGACCTAATCTGTTGATTAGAAATGACTTTTTCAAGGTTCCGGCGTCTAAAAAAAGCGCCCTGATTTGGGGTGCCCGAAGCGCCTTAAACGGGCCGCGCTGGCGCTTGCTCCACCTGGCCCGAGCGCACCAGCAACACCTGCGCGCGATCGACGATATCGCCGAACGCGGCCGGGTCGGCGCCGGTCATCCACACTTGCGCGCCGAGCGCCGACAGCGCGTCGTAGAGTGCGGCGCGCCGGCTGGGATCGAGATGCGCCACCACCTCGTCGAGCAGCAGCAGCGGCGCATAACCGGTCATTTCCTTGATCAGCCGCGCATGCGCCAGCACCAGACGGATCAGCAGCGCCTTCTGCTCGCCGGTCGAGGCGTTGGCGGCCGGAACGCCTTTGCCGGCGTGCGTCACGGCAAGGTCCGAGCGATGCGGACCTTTGAGCGTGCGGCCGGCGGCGGCGTCGCGCGCGCGGTTCTCCTTGAGCAGCGCGCGATAGCGGTCTTCGACCTCGATCGCGCTTGAGGTGGGGAACATTTGCTCCATCCAGCCTTCGAGCTTGATCTCGGCGTACGGAAACACCGGGTCCTGCTCGCGCGCGGCGGCGAGCGCGCCGGACAGGCGGTTCACGGTTTCCGCGCGCGCGGCGGCAACCGCGACCGCGACTTCCGCGGTTTCGTGTTCCACCGCGTCGAGCCAGTGCGGGTCGCTGTGCGCGTCTTCCAGCAGGCGGTTGCGCGAGCGCAGGGAACGCTCCAGCGCCGACACGCGGCCGGCGTGCTGGGCATCGACCGCGAGCACCAGGCGGTCGAGGAAGCGCCGGCGCTCGGACGCCGGGCCATTGAACAGCGGGTCCATCGCCGGCGTCAGCCACACCACGCGCAGATGGTCGGCGAAGGCGGCGGCTGAACCGACGCTCTCTCGGTCGACGCGGCAGCGGCGCGTGGCGTTGGTGTCGTCGCCGGCCGGCGGATCGATGCCGGTGCCGAGCGTCGCCAGCCCCAGCATGCCCTCGATCTCGGCCGACACCGCCCAGCCGCCGTCGCCCTCGCTGAAGGCCAGTTCGTCCATGGTGGCGCGGCGCAGGCCGCGGCCGGGCGCCAGCAGCGAGATCGCCTCGATCATGTTGGTCTTGCCGGCGCCGTTCGCGCCTGTCAGGACCACCGGCCCGGCGCGGTCGAGCGACACCTGCGCGGCGTGATAGCTGCGGAAGTTCGTGAGCGTCAGGCGTCGGATGAAGGCGGCGGTCATTCTACTCTGTCATTCCGGCCGAGCGAGCGGCATAAGCGCGTTTACGCGCGTCTTTAACGCGCTACGGAGCCGAGAGCCGGAATCCAGTAACCACTGCCCTCTGTGGAGGTTCTATGCAACGCCGCGCGCGCCGGGAGTACCGGATTCCGGGTTCGGCCCTTCGAGCCGCCCCGGAATGACATTCACACCCGCATCGGCATCAGCACATAGAGCGCGCCTTTGGCGTCCCTGTCCTGGATCAGCGTCGGCGAGCCGGGGTCGGCGAGCTTGAGGACCGCGACCTCGCCTTCGATCTGCGCGGCGATGTCGAGCAGGTAGCGCGAGTTGAAGCCGATATCGAGCGGCTCGCTGTCGTAATCGACCTCAAGCTCTTCGGTGGCACTGCCTGAGTCTGGATTGGTCACCGACAGCACCAGCCGTCCGCCGGTGATCGAGAGCTTGACCGCGCGGCCGCGCTCGCTCGACACGGTCGAGACGCGGTCGACCGCCGCCTCGAAATCCTTCTTGTCGACGATCAGGTCCTTGTCGTTGTTGGCCGGGATCACCCGCCCGTAGTCGGGGAAGGTGCCGTCGATCAGCTTCGAAGTCAGCACCACCGGGCCGATGGTGAAGCGGATCTTGCCGGCGGACAATTCGATGCCGACCTCGCCTTCGCCGCTCTCGATCAGCCGCTGCACCTCGCCGACGGTCTTGCGCGGCACGATGATGCCGGGCATGCCGGCGGCGCCTTCCGGCAGCGGCAATTCGACCTGCGCCAGCCGGTGGCCGTCGGTCGCCACCGCGCGCAGCGTCGCGGTTTTGGCCGCGCCCGCCGTGTGCAGGTAGATGCCGTTCAGGTAATAGCGCGTCTCTTCCGTGGAAATCGCGAACTGCGTCTTGTCGATAAGCCGCTTGAGATCGCCGGCCGGTAGCTTGAACGAATGCGTCATTTCGCCGGCGGCGAGATCGGGGAAATCGCTTTCGGGCAGCGTCTGCAGCGTGAAGCGCGAGCGCCCGGCGCGGATCGACAGAACCGCGCGGTCGCCGGAGCCTTCGATGACGATCTGCGAGCCGTCCGGCAGCTTGCGTACGATGTCGTAGAACATATGCGCCGGCACGGTGGTGGCGCCGCCGGGCCCGACCTCACCGGCCATGGTGTCGGTGACTTCCAGGTCGAGGTCGGTCGCCTTCAGGCTGAGGCTGCCCTTGTCGGCCTTGATCAGCACGTTGGCGAGAATGGGAATGGTGTTGCGCCGTTCCACCACGCGGTGCACGTGGCCCAGCGACTTCAGCAGTTCGGCACGCTCGACAGTAACTTTCATGGGAGACCCGCTTCGGCGCCTTTGAAAAGAGCCCGGAAACCGGGCATGGCGCCAAGCCGGCCGCTCGCGGAATGCGGGGCCGGGGAGCAAGGGTGGCAAGAGCGCGGCAATTGCGCAAGGGCGCGTTTTTGCTCCCCGCTCATATCCCCAGGGCGTCCACAGGAGGGTACTCGGGGCGCGGGCGCGGACGGTCCATCGTCCGCTCGTCCCCGCGGAAGCGGGGACCCATGCTTTGCCCCAGGTTTTGGCAAAGAACTGGATTCCCGCTGGAGCCTGTCCCCGCGCAGGCGGGGACGGGAATGAGCGGAGTTTGTGCCCTACTCCTGCAACTGGCGCTTCAGGATCTCGATCTCTTCGGCCAGCGCCATGTCGGCGCCGACCAGGCCCTCGATCTTGCGCACCGCGTGCAGCACCGTGGTGTGGTCGCGGCCGCCGAAACGCCGGCCGATCTCCGGCAGCGAACGCAGGGTCAGGGTCTTGGCCAGGTACATCGCCACCTGGCGCGGACGCACCACGTTGGCGGTGCGGCGCGACGACAGCAGGTCCGAGCGGCTGACGTTGTACTGGCGCGCGACGATACGCTGGATGTCCTCGATCTTGACGCGCTTGGGCTCCTGCGGGCGGATCAGGTCACGCACCTCGCGCTCGGCCATCTCCAGCGTCACCGGGTGGCCGGTGAGCTTGTTATGGGCGAGCAGGCGGTTGAGCGCGCCTTCCAGGTCGCGGCCGTTATGGGTGACGGTCTTGGCGATGTAGCTGAGCACCGGCAACGGCACATCGAAGCTCGGATGATGTGCGCGGGCCGCGAGCACGCGGGCCTTCAGGATCTCGAGCCGCAGTTCCTCGCCGAGCGAGCCCATCTCGACCACCAGGCCGCCGGCGAGCCGCGAGCGCACGCGGTCGTCGAGGCTTTCGAGGTCGGACGGCGGCCGGTCGGAGGCGATCACCACCTGGCGGCCGGCGTCGATCAGCGCGTTGAGCGTGTGGCAGAACTCGGCCTGCGTCGACTTGCCTTGCAGGAACTGCAGGTCGTCGATGACCAGGACGCCGATGCCGCGCAGCGCTTCCTTGAAGGCGAGCGCGGTCTGGGTGCGCAGCGCCGACACGAAGCCGTACATGAACTTCTCGGCCGTGAGGTAGAGAACTTTGCGCTCGCCTGCGGCATTTCCCGACCATGTGATCGCTTGCAACAGATGCGTCTTGCCGAGGCCGACGCCGGCATGGATGTACAGCGGATTGAACATCACCGGATCGCTGCGGCGGGCGATCGCCACCTGCTTGGCGGCGGCGTGCGCCAGCGTGTTGGAACGGCCGACCACGAAACTGTCGAAGCTCAGCCGCGCGTCGAGCGGCGAGCCGCCGAGCGCCTCGTGGACGCCCGGATCGCCCACGGTCGTCGGGCGGTGATTGCCGTTGCCGTTGGTGTTGAAGCGGCCGCTGCCGTCGTGGTTACCGCTCTGCGGCGCCACTTCCGGCTTCTTCACCGGCGCGGCCTGCCGCAGCACGGCCGAACGCACGATCAATTCAATGCGGCCGACCTGGGGATCCTGCGCCTGCCAGCACGCGAGCACGCGCTCGGCATAGTGCGACTGGATCCAGCTCTTGAGGAAACGGGTCGGAACCGACAGGCGCACGCCGCCATCCTCGATGCCTTCCAAATCCATACGGGCAAACCAGCTCGAATAGACGTCGTCACCGACCTCCACGCGCAGGCGCTCTTTGACCCGTGACCAGCTCTCCTGATCCGCGTTCGTCATTTTCTTCTACTCTATCCGATTGAACTGGTTGAAACGGACTCTGGGTTGCTCGGCCAGGCGGCGCGATGGCCGCCGACGCGCCGGTAACGCGACGCAACAACTCACTCGAGAATCTCTAGGAGAGACGGTGGACCGCGTGGGCTTCAATGCCCGATAGCACAGTACGCACGCGGGTCGAGAGAGGTTGCGTCTCAGCCCGTGGGCGGGGACGCGGCTCCTCGGATGTTCGGCGTGAGCGCGGAGCTCGACCGCCGACGGAAGCCTTCACAAGGAAATAGGGCAGAAGGGATGGCGGAGCTACACGGACTTGCATCGGAACCAGCGTATCCAACGCGGTCGGTCTTGGTCACCGACACTGTCCCTGCATCTCTCATATCGTCCCCCTCGAATGTTCTGCGGGCTTGATCAGCCCCCGAGACCAGTTTCGTACGTAACGCTTCGTCAGTCAGATCGTTCTAATCAAGCCTTCGCTTCATCGAACTATTTTTCGTGTTGCGCCGACCTCCCAGCGCAACATAAATCCGATTGCTTCGACGATGGGACCGGTATTGTTGCAAGCGGGCAAAATTAAGCCGTTCTCATCGCTGATGAGCGTGTCGTCGAACCTTTTTCTGTGGTGCGTGCGGAGAAGTCCGGGCGCGTTTTGAAGATACACCAGCGATGTACGCGGGCAACGGGTTTTGTAGGATGCTGTCGTATGCATGCGGCGAAAGCACCGCGCGTGTTGCACACGTGCACTGCGATGGAATTTCCAAGGTCTTGATGAGTCGTATGGATTCTTCTCAGTGGAGAAGTTTCATGGACGCGGCGTGACGTTCAAATATTTTTAAGAGCTATGGTTGCGGCGGCGGGTCGCGAAATGGGATTCTCCCGGTCCCGGTCAGTCATGACCGGTAAGCCTTTATCTTGGCGACGAATTTTGTGATCGTTTTGGAAAGTAGCCGTGCATGAAAAGGTGTTGCGGCAGAAGGCTTGGCGCGGTCGCGGATGAAACTCCGTCAAGCAAAATCAGCGCGCCCAAAATTTTCTGACAAGGCGATGACCGTTTTGCAACAGCGAACGCGGGCCGCCGGCCGCTTCACCGGAAGCCGCCGTCGATCCGCACTGTAAACTTTGGGTCTGATATAAAAAGCCCCGCGCGAGGCGCGGGGCCAAAAGCGGTCAGTCGTATCAGGCGATTCTACTTGCCGAGCTTGGCGATGCGATGCGCGAGCCGCGATACCTTGCGGCTGGCTGTGTTCTTATGAACGACGCCACGCTGCGCTGCACGCATGATCACCGGCTCGGCTGCCTTCAGCGCGGCCGATGCCGCAGTGCGGTCGCCGGTGGCGATCGCTTCCTCGACCTTGCGCATCGAGGTGCGCAGCACGGTGCGGCGCGACTTGTTCACTTCGGTCCGGCGCGCGATCACGCGCGTGGCTTTGCGGGCGGACTTGGTATTGGCCATCACATCTCTCGTTCACGAAGGCGCTCTCGGCGGAAAATCCGCTGGGGCGGCCGACAATTAATGAAATTAGGTGGCGACGAGCCAACTCGCCGCCAAGGGCGGGGTTATAGTGAGGCCCCGCCCGGGCGTCAACGCCCGCCGGAGCCTCAGTTCTCAGGCCACCCGGCGGGCCCGGATGGCGTCGTAACCGCCCGTTACCGCGTTCCGGTCGGCTGCCGGCAGGGCCGCGAGCGGCGGTTTCATGCGCGCCAGGGCCGGATCGCCGTGAATATGGGCGAGCAGGGCCTTGACGCCCGACACCAGCGGCTTGCCCTCGAACAGCTTGCGGATTGCGACCGCCGCCTCGAGCGCAGCCGCGTCACCCGACGCCCAGGCCCGTCCGCACAGGTCGGGGTTGAGATTGGCGGTGGCCGAGACGCAGCCGGCGAAGGCGCCGTTGCGCGCTTCCAGCAGGCAGGCTTCCGTCGAGGGGAACACGGCGAAGTCTTGCGACAGCGCGGCCGCCGCGCGCGCGTAATCCATGTCGCCGGACGAGTCCTTCAGACCCACGATGCGGGACGAATACGCTTCCAGCAGGCGCTTGATCAACGGGATATGCCAGGGCAGGCCCGACATTGCCGGGTAATGATACAGATAGAGCGGGATCGGCGTGGCGGCGGTCGATTTCACCAGCGTGTCGATATAGGCGACGAGTCCGTCATCGGGCACGCCTTTGTAATAGAACGGCGGTAGCACCAGCGCACCGCCGAACCCGAGTTCGGCCGCATGCCGCGTCAGCGCAACCGCGTCGCTGACGGCAGCGGCGCCGGTCCCGACCATCAGCCGCTGCAACGGCAGGCCGTTGGCCTTGTAGGCGTCCATTACCGACTTGCGTTCGGCGAGCGAGAACGAGGTCGCCTCGCCGGTAGTGCCGAGCACGTTGAGCCCATCGCAGCCGTTGTCGAGCAGGAACCGCGCGAGTTTCATGGCGCGGGGCAGGTCGGGCGCGCCGCTCTCGTCGATCGGCGTGGCGATGGCGGCGATGACGCCGGACAGTGTTTTTGTGGACATGCGTTTCCCCTGAAGATGGCGAATAGCGAATAGGGAGTGGCGAATAGGGAAAAAAAGAGCTCTATTCGCCACTCGCTATTGCGCTATTCGCTCTTATCAGCCGCTGACGTTATAGGCGGCGAGCGCCGCCATGTTGACGATCTGGGTGTCTTTGGCGCCGAGCTGCACGATCTGCACCGGCCGGTCGAGACCGACCAGCAACGGACCGATTACGGTGGCGCCGCCCAGTTCCTGCAGCATCTTGGTCGAAATCGACGCCGAATGGAATGCCGGCATCACCAGCACGTTGGCGGGTCCCGACAGGCGGTTGAACGGATAGGCGGCGGCGAGCTCGGGGTTGAGCGCGACGTCCGCGGCCATCTCGCCTTCGTATTCGAAGTCGACGCGCTTGTTGTCGAGGATTTTCACGGCCTCGATCACGCGCGCCGAGCGTTCGCCCTGCGGGTGGCCGAAGGTCGAGAACGCCAGCATGCCGACGCGCGGCTCGTAGCCGAGCCGCCGCGCCACGCCGGCCGCCTCGATGGCGATGTCGGCGAGCTCCTCGGCGTTCGGCATTTCGGTGACGGCGGTGTCGGCTACCAGCACGGTGCGGCCGCGCGCCACCACCAGCGACACGCCGATCACGCGATGGCCGGGCTTGGGATCGATCACCCGGCGCACGTCGTCGAGCGCGACCGAGAAGTTGCGGGTGACGCCGGTCACCATGGCGTCGGCGTCGCCGAGCGACACCATGCAGGCGGCAAAATGGTTGCGGTCGGTGTTCACCAGCCGCTGGCAATCGCGGATCAGGTAGCCGTGCCGCTGCAGCCTTTCATAGAGGTGGTTGGTGTAGATCGCGTTGCGCGTCGACAGCCGTGCGTTGATGATCTCGATACCCTCTAACTCGATGCCGTTCTCCGCCGCGGTCGCCTTGACGCGGTCCTCGCGCCCGACCAGCAGGGCGGTGCCGAGGCCTTGGCTCACGAAGCTCGCGGCGGCGCGGATCACCTGCTCCTCTTCGCCCTCGGCGAACACCACGCGCTTGGGCTGACGGCGCACGCGAGCGAACACCTGTACCAGCGAGCCGGCAACCGGGTCGCGGCGCGCGTTGAGCTGCACGCGGTAGGCGTCCATGTCGACAATCGGCTTGCGCGCGACGCCGGTGTCCATGGCGGCCTGCGCCACGGCCGGCGGCACCGTCGAGATCAGCCGCGGGTCAAACGGCACTGGGATGATATACTCGGGCCCGAACTTCGGCCGTGCCCCGTAAAGGGCGGCGACCTCGTCGGGCACGTCCTCGCGCGCCAGTTCGGCGAGCGCATGGGCGGCGGCGATCTTCATCTCCATGTTGATGGCGGAGGCGCGCACGTCGAGCGCGCCGCGGAAGATGAAGGGGAAGCCGAGGATGTTGTTGACCTGATTGGGATAGTCGGAGCGGCCGGTCGCCATGATGGCGTCGTCGCGCACTTCCGCCACTTCTTCGGCGGTGATTTCCGGGTCCGGATTGGCCAAGGCGAAGATGATCGGCTTATCCGCCATCGACTTGACCATCTCTTTGGTGACGGCGCCCTTGACCGAAAGCCCGACGAACACGTCGGCGCCCACCATCGCCTCTTCCAGTGTGCGCTTATCGGTCTTGACGGCGTAGGCCGACTTCCACTGGTTCATGCCCTCGGTGCGGCCCTGGTAGATCACGCCCTTGGTGTCGCACAGGATCAGGTTTTCGGCGCTGAAGCCGAACGCCTTGAACAGTTCGAGGCAGGCAATGCCGGCAGCGCCGGCGCCGTTGCAGACCAGCTTGGTGGTCTTGATGTCGCGCCCGGTCAGGTGCAGGGCGTTGATCAGGCCGGCGGCCGAGATGATGGCGGTGCCGTGCTGGTCATCGTGAAAAACCGGGATGTCCATCAATTCGCGCAGCCGCTGCTCGATGATGAAGCACTCCGGCGCCTTGATGTCCTCCAGGTTGATGCCGCCCCAGCCGGCGCCCAGCAGCTTGACGCAATTGATGATCTCTTCGGGGTCTTCCGACGACACTTCTAGGTCGATGGAATCGATGTCGGCGAAGCGCTTGAACAGCACCGCCTTGCCTTCCATCACCGGCTTGGCCGCCAGCGCACCGCGGTTGCCGAGGCCCAGGATGGCCGTGCCGTTGGTGATGACGGCGACGAAATTGCCCTTCACCGTGTAGTCGTAGGCCTTGCTCGGATCGTCGGCGATCGCCAGCACCGGCACCGCCACGCCCGGGGAATAGGCCAGCGACAGGTCGCGCTGCGTCGCCATCGGCTTGGTGGCTACGACCTCCAGCTTGCCGGGCCGCCCGACGCTATGAAATTGCAGGGCTTCCTGGTCGGTGAAGGTCGGCCGGTTACGGCCGGCGGGGGGCTTGGCGGACATTTCTACTCCATGAACTCGGGGGTGCCGGCGGGGGAGGGGTAAGGTAGCGCAACTTCCAGAAAGGGTGGACCCTATTTTCTGAAATAAAAATGCGCAAGCGCTTCGTTGCAGATCGCCTCTATTTCGTATGCCGGGGGCGGGACCTTATATGAACGGTCATGCCGCACTCAAGGCAGGGCGCCCCTGCGTGGCTTGCAACCCAAGCCCGCGGCGGCTACTCCCTGCCGGGCGGGTAATTAGAGTGATCCATAGACCGGGTGGCCATGATCCGTTTCTTGCTCCGTTTTATCGGCCTGTTGCTGCTGGCCGCGGCCTTTATCCTGGTGATCTACGACGGCACCAAGTCAATCGCCGCCAATAACCTGTTCTTCACCAGCGTTCGCACGCTCTGGGACCTGGTGAACGCCGGCAGCCTGGCCATGCTGCGGCCCCTGATCAGCCCCTACGCCGGCGGGATCCTATGGGATCCGGTGATGGTGTCGATCCTGGCGGCGCCGGCCTGCAGCCTGTTGGGCTTCTTCGGCATCGTGTTCATCCTGCTCGGCCGCCGCCGCAAGCCGCTGATCGGCTACGTGCGCTCCTGACGCCTGCCCAACTTCGCATTCGCGTGAAGGCGCCGTCAGGCTGCCTGCTCGAGACGTGATCGCCCGCGGCGTTCCGAAACGGCGGCCGCGCGCCTATATTCCGCCGATCGGTTTCCGGAGAAACCAGACCATGTTTGGATTCAAGAAGGTTTCCCTGCCCTCGGCCAATGAGGTTTTGCCCGGCCGCAGCGCCGCCATCCGCACCGCCGACGCGCATTTCGTCAACAGCCACGCGCTGAAAGGGCCTTATCCGCAGGGCCTGGAGACGGCGATGTTCGGGCTCGGCTGCTTCTGGGGCGCGGAGCGTAAGTTTTGGGAGTTGGGCGAAGGCGTGCACGTCACCGCTGTCGGCTATGCCGGCGGCCACACGCCCAATCCGACCTACGAGGAAGTCTGCTCGGGCCGCACCGGCCACAACGAAGTGGTGCTGGTGGTCTACGATCCGAACAAGATTTCCTACGACGCGCTGCTCAAGACGTTCTGGGAAAGCCACGACCCGACGCAAGGCATGCGGCAGGGCAACGATATTGGCACGCAGTATCGCTCCGGCATCTACGCCTTTACGCCGGCGCAGCGACAAGCCGCCGAAGCGTCGAAGGCGATGTACGAGGCCGAGCTGAAAAAGAAGCGTTATGGCGCCATCACCACCGAGATCGTCGATGCGCCGCCGTTCTACTTCGCCGAGGACTATCACCAGCAGTATCTGGCGAAGAACCCGTTCGGCTATTGCGGTCTGGGCGGCACCGGCGTGTCGTGCCCGATCGGCACCGGCGCCAAGCTGCAGGGTGTCGGGGCGTAACTCTTCACCCTCCCCTGCAGGGCAGGGCTATCGCATATGGCTGATGATATCGCGAAGGAAGGCATCGTCCCAT
>CAYJPU010000103.1:7713-11671 GCA_964372105.1 uncultured Undibacter sp. | reverse complement strand
GCAGGCATCGGACGAATTCCCAGCGGCAGGTCTCAGATAAGGCCGATTGACAGCCTTGGCAATCCAGGCGGGCTCGGCCGCCGGGGCCCCTACCGTTAACCATGGCGGCATTGAATGTCCCGTAATTCCGGCCATTCCGTGACCCGCGTTGACTCAAAAGGTTAAAGTCGCGATGTATAGACCAACTTGAGAATTCAGACAGTCGCTGTAGGAGAACGGTATGCGTAGCGCTTTGGCAATAGCCGTTGCGGTTTCAATGTCGGTGGCAGGCGCCAGCGCCTGGGCTCAGAACGCCCAAGCCCCGGCCGCCGCACAGGCAAAATGCGAAAACCCGAACGCGCTCGGCGTCGCGCGCGTGGTGCAGATCGACACCACCGGCGGCCCGGGCTTCGGCTTCGAGCACTTCAAGGCCTACGACTTCCTGCGCGACAAGGAAGTCGTGCTGACGTTCGATGACGGCCCGTGGCCGGGCAACACCGCGGCGGTGCTGAAGGCGCTCGGCGAGCAGTGCACCAAGGCGCTGTTCTTCCCGATCGGCAAGCATGCCGGCTGGCACCCCGAGATCCTCAAGCAGGTTATCGCCGGCGGCCACACCGTCGGCTCGCACACCTGGTCGCATAAGGATCTGTCGCGGATGTCGACAGAAGACGCCATCACGGAAATCGAGAAGGGCTTCGCCGGCGTGAGCATCGGCGCGGGCGGGCAGCCGATCGCACCGTTCTTCCGCTTCCCGGCGCTGCGCCATCCGCCGGAACTGGTGAAGTATCTCGGCGATCGCAACGTCGGCATCTTCTCGACCGACCTCGACTCGTTCGACTTCAAGATGCGCAAGCCCGAGCAGGTCGTCGCTTCGGTGATGAAGAAGCTCGAAAAGCACGGCAAAGGCATCGTGCTGATGCACGACTTCCAGCAGGCGACCGCCAAGGGCACTGCCGACCTGCTCAAGGAGCTCAAGGACAAGGGCTACAAGATCGTGCAAGTGACCGGCAAGACCCCGATCGAGCCGAAGAAGGAATACGTCGACATGGTCATGAAGGAGATCGGCGGCGGGCTTGAGACCGCGCGCCCGATGTCGAGCGTGATCAAGACCATCGAAGGCAACTAAGCCGGACGAGACGGACTTAAAAAAATCGGCCGCGCAGGCGTTCCCTGCGCGGCCGGTTTTATTTTTTGACTGTTGTTGCAAGGCCCCCGTGAATACGACCGCTTCCGATCCTGCCTCATCCGCCGCGCCCGGGCATAGTCTGGCCGAGGACATGCTGGCGATCTTCACCGGCACGCTGATGGTGTCGTTCGGCGTCGTGCTGTTCAAGCAGGCCGGGCTGCTGACCGGCAGCACCGCCGGGCTGGCGTTCCTGGTTTTCTATCTCACCGCGGTGCCGTTCGGCGCGGCGTTCTTCGTCATCAACCTGCCGTTCTATTATTTCGCCTTCAAGCGGATGGGCTGGCGCTTCACGCTCAAGAGCTTTTTCGCCGTGCTGCTGGTGTCGCTGTTTGCCGAAACGCACCGCACCTTCATCCGCCTCGGCGCGATCGAGCCGTTCTATGCCGCCGTGTTCGGCGGCCTCCTGATGGGCGTCGGCTTCATCGTGCTGTTCCGGCACCAAGCCAGTCTTGGCGGCGTCAACATCCTGGCGCTCTACCTGCAGGACAAATACGGCGTCCGCGCCGGCAAAGTGCAGATGGCCGTCGACATCGTCATCTTGCTGGGGTCGTATTTCGTGGTCAGCCTGCCGGCGCTGGCGGCGTCGGTTATCGGCGCCATCGCCATCAACGCGGTGATCTGGATGAACCACCGCCACGACCGTTATGTCGGCTGGTCGGCGCCCTGACGCCGCTTCCCAGGGCACTCGCAACGGTTCGTTGTACATTACCTGTTAAAGGCGCATGGAACGTCAGGTCCCGCTCCGGGGTGTCGGGCGCGGGTCATCGTGGAGAACGCCTTGTTCAACATAATGTCTGGCTGGATCGAGGCCGCCCGGTTCGGGGCCGACGTGCATCGCGTCGTCACCGTGCGGATGATGCAGTTCGCATCCGGCGACGCGAATTCCGCCACCGAAGTGAGCCGCATGATCTCCGAAAAGGCCGCCGCGTTCGGCGAGGCGCAACTGGCCGTGATGAACGCGCTGGCCAAAGGTGACAGCCTGCCGATGGCCGCCGCGCGCGTCTATGCGCCCTATCGCCGGCGCGTGCGCGCCAACGTCCGCCGCCTCGGCGGCTGACGTCTTCCGCTACACCCCCTCGACGCTAACGAGCCGCGCTTCGCTGCAGGCGTCGCGCACGGCCTTGAGACTCTGATAGGCCGGACCGTTGTAGAAATCTTCCCACGCTTTCACGTCCGGGAATTCGAGCAGCACGAGGCGGCGCGGCTGCCAATCGCCCTCATAGACCGTATGCGCGCCGCCGCGCGCCAGATATCTGGCGCCGGCCTTTTCCAACTCCGGTTTCACGGCCGCCATGAACTCCTGATAGCGGAGTATGTCGTGGATTTTGACGTCGAAGATCACGTAAGCGGCCATCGGCATCCCCCAAAGCGCGTTTGGACGGCACTCCCCGCCAGGAGTGAACCAAGCGCGCGGGCAATGCGCAAGGCGGAGTTTCGAATGCGATGACGCCACGCTGGCAGACAGGCTACGCATTGCGATGATGGGAGTGAGACGCGAACACGGCGCAGGCCCTTTTTGCATTGTCGTCAAATTTGATTCCACGTTGAGCGAAATTTTCCGCCGGCTTGTTAAACGCGTCTCAGCCAAATCGTGAATTTCGATTAGCAATGTCGCACGCGGCGCGCTTAGGCTGCCGCGTCGCCCGCGCCGGCGTCGCAGTCGGGAGCCACGGCCATTTCTCGCGTGCGGTATTTGGTGAGGAATGCGTGCGTCAACGGTTACCGCAATGTGCGGAACTGCGGCGCAAAGGCGGCAGCGCTGCCACAATACCTCCGTCTCGCCGCAGCAAATTCAAACAACTGTCTCGTTTTGACGCGAGAAACGCTGACGACGACGGGGGAATGCGCCTCACACGACGATCCAGAACGGCCACAAAAGTTGCGTGGCTCGCGCAAGGAAATCCGACGAATGCGGCTGCTGTCCGTACCCGCCTGCGTGTGCCTGATGACGTTGTCGGGCACCGTCGCCGACGATCCGAAAATGTCGATCGAGCAGTTCACCAGCTCACGGCTGGCCGGCATAACGGCAGCGGAGACCGCAACGCCAGACTACGAAGTCCTGGCGCACAACGAGACCGCGTCGGTCGTCGTGCTGATCGATGCGCCGATCACCATCCCGATGCAACGCGACAGCACGCCGTCGCCGACCCCGGCGGCAGCCATCTCTATTGAAGCCATCTCCATTGAAAGCTTGCCGCTGCCGAAGACGAAGCCGGAGATCAAACCGGTGATCTATCGCAGCACCGAAGAGGTCTGCGACACGCTGACCAAAGCCGCGCAATCTAACAACCTGCCGGTGCCGTTCTTCATCCGTCTGTTGTTCCAGGAAAGCCAGTTCAGCCCGGCGGTGGTGAGCGCGGCCGGCGCGCAAGGCATCGCGCAGTTCATGCCGGAAACCGCCTCCGACATCGGCCTCGACAATCCGTTCGATCCCGCGCAGGCGATCCCCGCCTCGGCGCGGCTGTTGCGCACCCTGCTCGACCGCTTCGGCAATCTCGGGCTGGCGGCGGCCGCTTATAACGCGGGGCCAAAGCGTATCCAGGACTGGCTCGCCAAGAAGGGTGCGTTGCCGCAGGAGACGCAAGGCTACGTGAAGACCATCACCGGCCGGCCGGCGGAACACTGGAAGACCGGCGAGAACGCCGCGCCGGAAGTGAAACTGCCGCGCCATGCGCCGTGCCAGGATGCGGCCGGGCTGCTGGCCTGGGACGAGCCGGAAGAGATCCCGGTGCCGGCGGTGGCGCCGCACCGGCGCCCGGCGGCAGCGCCCGTGGTGGTCGCGCAGGCGAAGCC
>CAYJPU010000103.1:0-7613 GCA_964372105.1 uncultured Undibacter sp. | reverse complement strand
GGCAAAGGCGCGCTGCAACTGGCGGCCCGTCAGCAGCAGAAGCCGCCGAAGAAGCTGCGCGTCTCGCAGCGCTAGCGATGGCGCCGCGCGTCGTGGCGCACGCCGGGACGTGGACGATCAGCCCTGAACGACCGTCACCGTCGCGCCGAGCGGCACGCGGTTGTACAGGTCGATGATGTCCTGGTTGAGCAGGCGGATGCAGCCCGACGACACCGCACCGCCGATGCTGTCCGGCTCATCGGTGCCGTGCAGGCGGAAAAACGTGTCCTTGCCGCCGCGATAGAGATAAAGCGCGCGCGCGCCGAGCGGATTTTCCAGCCCGCCCGACATGCCGCCGGCATAGGGCCGGTAGCGCGGAATGGCCGAGATCATGTTTGCAGTCGGGGTCCAGCGCGGCCACTTTTCCTTGCGGCCGATGGTGGCGGTGCCCTGGAAGTTCACCGCCTCGGCGCGGCCGACGCCGACCGCGTACCGCAGCGCGGTTCCGCCGCCCTGCACCAGATAGAGCCGCCGCTCCGGGATGTTGACCACGACGGTGCCGGGCTTCTCGCGGCCGCGCCAGGTGACCTCGGTGCGCTGCAGGCTGGCGTCGAAGTTGTCGGCCGCAGGGATCAGCAGGCCGCCGTCGCTGACGGCACCGTAACCGCCGCCGAAGCCTCCGCCGGTGACGCAACCGGCGGCGAGGAGCGGGAGACCGGCGATGAGGGAGCGGCGGGTGAGACGGCTAAACGGGGGACTATCGGACATGGCGGGACCATACAATTCGGCAGCGGCCGTGTGCAGTACACATTTTGGAGAAGCCCGTGGATAACCCGCTACCGCGGCTCCGGCGTCGTCAGGCCGGCGGGCCCCAACTGCCATGACAAACAGCCATAACAAGCAACATTGCAGTGACGCCGACGTGACGGTCGCCGCCCCTGTTTCAGGTAGTCGGGTACGCGGAAAATGGTGCGCGGAGCGGAATTTTCAGTGACGGCGCCAGCTATTTACGCCGCATTGACCACCCCCGCCAAATCGGAACCCTGCGGCGGCGCATGACAACATTTAGCTAATTACTTTCAGCAAATTTGTACGGCATGCGCGTTGCCTCGTTTGCTCCCCTCGAAACGTTCCGCTCCCGCAAGCCCGCATTCCAACCGGGCGAGCCGGCGCCGTTGTCGCCGCCCAGCCAGCGGATCTCAAACCCGATCCGCCTGATCGCGGCCCTCGGTCTTATGCTGGTCGCGGCGATCGTGGCGGCGGTCTGGATACTGCTCGCCAACCTGCGCAACGAGCAGCTCAAGGACAGCGAGCACGACCTCGAAAACCTGGCCATGGTGCTGGCCGAACAGATCGACCGCAGCTTGCAGTCGATCGAGCTGATCCAGAACGCGGTGGTCGAGCGGGTCCGGGACCTCGGCGTCGTCACGCCCGACCAGTTCGAAGAGCGGCTGGCGGGCTTCGAGACCCACCGGCGGCTGAAGGACCAGATCGGCGCCCTGCCGCATATCGACGCCATGGTCCTGACGACGCCGACGGGCAAGCTCGTCAACTTTTCGCGCGGCTGGCCGGTGCCCGACCTGCCGCCGCCCGGCAACCGCACCTATGAAGCGTTCAATGCCAACCCGGAGCTGATGTCGTTCTTCGACGCACCGCTGCGCAACCCCGCCGATGGCGGCTGGGTCCTGCCGCTGTCGCGCCGCATCACCGGCGCCAAGGGCGAATATCTCGGCGTGGCGATCGGCGTCATCCGCATCAGCGACATCGAGCAGTTCTTCAAAACCGTCGCGCGCAACAACGAACACTCGATCGCGCTGTTCAAGCGCGACGGGTCGCTGATCGCGCGCTTTCCGCAAGACGAGAAGCTGCGCAACACCTCGTTCGCGCACCGGCCGATCTTCAAGGACATCCTGGCGAAATCCGCTTTCGGCACCGTACGCCAGTCCGGCGTGGTCGACGACCGCCAGTACCTGATCTCCGGCCACAACCTGCCGCATTATCCCTACTCCGTCGTCGCGACGAAAAGCGTCGACGACGCACTGGCCGGCTGGCGCTACGCAGCGCTCTATGTCGGCGTCGGCGCCGTCATCATCATCGTCATGATCGCCGGCGCCGCGCTGCTGGTTTCGCGCAAGATCGGCCACAACCTGCAGGCGCAGAACCGGCGGCTCGACGCGGCGCTCAACAACATGTCGCAAGGCCTGACGATGTTCGACGAGTCGGGGCGGCTCATCGTCTGCAACAAGCGCTACGCGCAGATGTACAAGATGCCGCCCGACGCGGTGAAGCCCGGAACCTCCCTCACCGAGCTGTTGTGCCAGCGAGTAGCCAACAACACCTGCTTCATTCCTTCACACATCAGCACCGACGACTATGTCGCGGAACTCCTGGCCCGCGTCGGCCAAGGCTCCTTCTATTCTTTCGTCAGCGAGCTCAGCGACGGCCGCACCATTGCCGTGGTCAACCGTCCGATGCCCGGCGGCGGCTGGGTCGCAACCCACGACGACATCACGGAGACGCGACGGCGCGAGGATTCATTCCGCCTGCTGTTCGAGGGCAGCCCGATCCCGATGTGGGTGCACGATCTCGACACCATGGGTTTCCTCGCAGTCAACGACGCCGCCATCGCGCAGTACGGCTACAGCCGCGAGCAGTTCATGGCGATGACCGTGCTCGACATGCGACCGCCGGAAGACCGCACCGCTCTGCTGGAAATGTTGCGCGACCTCGAAAACGTGCCGTTTATGGAGCGCATCTGCCGACACCGGAAGGCGGACGGCAGCAGCATCGACGTCTCCACTTATTTCCGCATTCTGGATTACGAGGGGAAAAAAGCCAGCCTGGTGGCGATGCACAACATTACCGCCCGCAAGCTCGCCGAGGATCAGCTTCGCCGGACCCAGAAATTCCTCGACATCGTCGTCGAGAACGTCCCCGTCCCCATTCTGGTGAAGGAAGTCGATCAGGCCGACTCTATCGGCAATTACCGCTACAGCTTGATCAACCGCGCCACCGAAGACCTGTTCGGCATCAGCCGCGACTACATCCTTGGCAAGACCCCCGCGGAGTTGTTCCCCGAGCAGCAGGCGAAGTTCATCGTCGCGGAAAACAAAGCGACGCTCGTGTCCGAACACCCGATCTTCACGTCGGATCATTCGGTCGATACCTTCCTCAACGGCCGCCGGACGATCACGGCGAGGAGCGTGGCGGTGCGCGACGACGCCCAGCGGCCGCAATATCTGCTCACGGTGCTGGAAGATGTCACCGAGCGCCGGCACACCGAACAGGGCATCGCCCGCATGGCGCACCACGATGCGCTGACCGACCTGCCGAACCGCACCACCTTCAACGACGCGATCGAGGCCGCGATCGAAAGCGCGCAGAAGAGCGGCGAAGCCTTCGCCCTGCTGTCGCTCGACCTCGACGGCTTCAAGGAAGCCAACGACACCTATGGTCATTCCGTCGGCGACGCGCTGCTGCGCAAGGTTGCCCAGCGCCTCGAAGGCGCAGCGGAAAGCGCCTTCGTCGCGCGCATCGGCGGCGACGAGTTCACCGTGATCGTGGGCGGGGGAAAACAGCCCGAAACCGCGATTGACGTCGCCGAACGGTTGCTGGCCAGCATCAGCGGCGACATCGAGGTCGAGGACCGGCGCATCAAGGTCGGCGCGACTGTGGGCGGCGCGATCTATCCGACCGACGGTAGCGACGCCAAGACGCTAATGAGCAACGCCGACGTCGCGCTCTACCGCGCCAAGGCGGCGACCCGCGGCACGGTGATTTTCTATGAACCGGCGATGGGCGAACAGTTGCGCGAGCGGCGCGCACTGCAGGACGAGTTGCGCACCGCCATCGGACGTGACGAGCTGCTGCTGCATTACCAGCCGCAGAAGACCATGGTCGGAAAGGCGGTCGGCTTCGAGGCACTGGCGCGCTGGCAGTCGCCGACGCGCGGGATGGTGTCACCGGCGCAGTTCATTCCGATCGCGGAGGAAAGCGGTCTGATCATTCCCGTCGGCGCCTGGGTGCTGCGGCAGGCGTGCCGCGAGGCCGCCTCCTGGCGCGCGCCTTTGACGGTGGCGGTCAACATCTCGCCGGTCCAGTTCCGCACCGGCGACCTGCCGCAACTGGTGCAGACGGTCCTGATGGAGACCGGGCTGTCCCCGGCGCGGCTCGAACTGGAGATCACGGAGAACGTGCTGATCGACGACTTCTCGCGCGCGATCTCGATCCTGTGCCGGCTCAAGTCGCTCGGCGTGCGCATCGCGCTGGACGATTTCGGCTCGGGCTATTCGTCGCTGTCCTATCTGCACTCGTTCTCGTTCGACAAGATCAAGATCGACCGCACCTTCGTCGGCGACCTCGATAACAACCGTCACTCCAAAGCGATCGTGCGCGCGGTGATCGATCTCGGCCACAGCCTCAACGTGCCGATCCTGGCGGAAGGCGTCGAAACGCCGGCCCAGCATGAGATGCTCGAACGCAACGGCTGCGACGAGGTGCAGGGTTATCTCACCGGCCGGCCGCGGCCGATCACCGACTATGGCGACCTGACGGGCGCGGTTACCGACCTGCGCCCGCATTACGCCGCCGCCGGCTAGCAGCGCGTTATTTGCCGGCCGCCTTGCGCAACGCGGCGTTGATGCGGTCCTGCCAGCCCGGGCCGCCTTCCTGGAAATGCTCCAGCACATCCTTGTCGAGGCGCAGCGACACCATTTCTTTGACCCCCGGCAGCGCCGGGGCCACCGGCGCCGGGCCCTCCACGGGCTTTGCCGTCGCCGACTTGAAGGCGGCTTCGGCGGCTTTGCGCGGGTCGGTGCCGCGGCGGGGCCGGTCATTGCTCATGGATCGCGTCTCGTCATTGCTGGATCAGGGCGCCGCGCGGCGGGTGAAAGCAGTGATAACGGATGATGCCGCATCGACGTGCTCGAAAGCAATACGGCCGGCGACGACGAACAGCGTCACCGCCAGCACCAGCCGCAAGGCGCGCTCCGGCACGCGGATGGCGAAATAGCTGCCGACGAAGATGCCGGGCAGCGAGCCGGCGAGCAGCGAGCCGATGATGTGCCAGTCGACCGAGCCCATCATCCAATGGCCGAGGCCGGCGAGCAGCGTCAGCGGCACCGCGTGCGCGATGTCGGAGCCGACGATTTTGGCGATCGGCAAATGCGGATAAAGCAGCACCAGCGCGACGACGCCGATGGCGCCGGCGCCGACCGAGGTGATCGACACCAGCACGCCGAGCAGCAGGCCGACCAGGATGGTGTTGGTCGCGGTGCGCGCCGGCTCGAGCTCGGCGACGCGCGCGCGGTACATGCGGATGATCGGTTCGCCGAACACCAGCACGCCCGCCGTCAGCAGCAGCGCGACGGCCAGCATCAAGGTGATCAGGCTGCGCGCGGCAGCGCCATCGAGATTGAAATGCGACAGCGCGGCGAGCGTCACCACCGTGGCAGGAATGCTGCCGGTCGCGAGCCGGCGCACCACGCGCCAGTCGATGCTGCGCGCATAGCCGTGCACCAGGCTACCGCCGGTCTTGGTGGCGGCGGCATACAGGAGATCGGTGCCGACCGCGGTCGCCGGATGCACGCCGAACAGCAGGATCAACAGCGGCGTCATCAGCGCGCCGCCGCCGACGCCGGTCATGCCGACCAGAACCCCGACGACAAAGCCCGACAGAGAATAGAGTGGATCGATCATGCCGCCTCTTGCGCGCCCAACGGAGAAGACCGCACATGGTCTAACTATATCCCGGCGGAACGGTCACCGCAGCGAAACGTTGGAGTTTGCATAGCGTGCCGCAGCGTTTTGCCGCAATTTTCGCCTATCGAGCACGTGCATTGCGGCAAAATATTACTTAGTTTTACACAAAGCCTTCGCGAAGCAGGAAAATCAAAACCCGTGCCGGACATTGTCACGATCACCATCAATCCCGCCATCGACCTGTCCGTGAACGTCGAGCGCGTGGAACCGACGCGCAAGTTGCGCTGCTCGGCGCCCAAGCGCGACCCTGGTGGCGGCGGCATCAATGTCGCGCGCGCCGCGCACCGGCTCGGCGGCGACGCGGTGGCGATCTATCCGACCGGCGGCGCGATCGGCAAACTGCTGCACCGGCTGGTCGAGCGCGAAGGCATCGACAGCATCGTCACGCCGTCGCATGTCGAGACGCGGGAGAATTTCACCGCCTACGAAGAGTCGAGCGGCCAGCAATATCGCTTCGTGCTGCCGGGCTCGGCGCTGCACCGCGCGGAATGGGAAGCCTGCCTCGAAAAGCTGACGTCGTTTCCGGCGCGCCCGCAATTCGTGGTGGCGAGCGGCAGCGTGCCGCCGGGCGTGCCGGATGATTTTTTCGCGCAGGTGGCACGCGCGGCCAAGAAGCTCGGCGCCAAGGCGGTGATCGACTCCTCCGGGCCGGCGCTCGGCCTCGCGCTCGACGAGGGCGTCACGCTGGTGAAACCGAACCAGAACGAGCTCGGCGAACTCGTCGGCGCGCCGCTCACGACCGATGCCGACCGTATTGCCGCCTGCCGCCAGCTCGTGCGCGACGGCCGTACCGAGATGGTGGCGCTCACGCTCGGCGACGACGGCGCGATGCTGGTGACCGCGCGTCAGGCGTGGCGCGCGCAGCCGCTGCGCGTCGAACTCGTGAGCGCGGTCGGCGCCGGTGACAGTTTTCTCGGTGGCCTGGTGGCGGCGCTGGCGAAAGCCATGCCGCTGGAAGAGGCGTTCCGGACGGCGGTAGCCGCCGGTTCGGCGGCGGTGATGAGCCCGGGCACGGAGCTGTGCCGCGAGGAAGACGTGAGGCGGCTGATGCCGCAGGTCAAGATCAGCGAGATCGCGGCCGCGACGGTTTGACCGCTATCAGTCCGGGATCAGCGTTTAGCGACCGTCTGCGCCGTGCAAAAGCGGCTGGCGTATTTCTCGGCGATGCGCCGCATGTCCGAGCCGTAGGTGTTCGTATCGGTGCCGGTCCATATGCGCGCGAGGTCGCCGAAGGTCACCGGCCGTTGCAGCCGGCGCAAGGCGGCCTGGACGTCGTCCTGCACCAGGCGCGTGCGATTGGCGACCGGCTCCGGCACGCGCGTCGTCGAATACATCAAGACGTGCTGAAGATGCGCGAGCACGCCGGTGGCGACGTCCTTGAAGCGCTCGCCCGGCTTGCCGCGCACGGTGGCGCCGACGCCGGCGAAATTGTTGTCCTGCGGCGGCACGCCGCCGGGCCCGCCATCGGGCTTGCGGAACGTAAGGTAGCTCGTCTCGATCAGCATCTGGAAGAAGGCGTAGTCCCAGCGCACGCCGACGCATTTCTCCGGCCCGCGCGCGACGCACTGGCCGAGGCGCTGGTATTCGTATGCCAAAGCTGAAAAGCGCGGATCGATCGTACGCGCCGGACGGTGCGCGGCGTTGCGCTCGTCGACGAACTGCATGAGGGTCGCCGGCTGCACGCAGGCCGGCACGGCATTGCCGGGACCGGCGATGATGGCTGGCAGCGGCGCGGCCACGGCCGGCGCGGCGACAAGCGCCAATACCGTCAGAACGACTGAACGCACGGGAACACACCACAAACGCATCGTCCCCGACGTCTAGTCAATTTTGGTTAATACCCGCTTGCCGCAGAGGGGGAAGGAACCTTCCCT
>CAYJPU010000102.1:10427-11684 GCA_964372105.1 uncultured Undibacter sp. | reverse complement strand
CCATGGGCCTGTGCATGGGCGAGATCTTCTATCTCAAGGAACTGGCCGAGGATTGTGCCGAGGACGGCGTCTACGAGTTCTTCTTCTGCGGACCGCCGCTGATCATCACCGGCGGCACGGGCTCGCCGATCAATCCGCAGGCGATAAAATAGGCCCTCGTGTCCCGCACGCGGTGCAGCGCGATAGCGATGCACCGCAGATGCGGGACCCCGGTTTCTTAGAGCTGTAGAATAGCTGGGCCCCGGGTCTGCAGCGCACCACTTCGTGTTGCGCTGCGCCCGGGGCACGCAAGCACGGAGAAAAAGACATGCCCCGCTTCCTCAAACGCGGAATGGACGCCGGCGCGATCAAGGCGGCGGATGCCAAAGTGCGCGAAACGGTCGAAGGCATCCTGACGCAAGTCGAAGAGCGCAAGGACGCCGCGATCCGCGAGTTGTCGCAGAGGTTCGACAACTGGTCGCCGGCCGATTTCAAGCTCTCGCCCGCCGACATCGAGCGCGCCATCGCGCAGGTGCCGAAACGCGACCTCGAGGACATCAAGTTCGCGCAGGCGCAGGTGCGCAACTTCGCGCAAAGGCAGCGCGCCACCATGCAGGACCTCGAGGTCGAGACCCTGCCCGGCGTCGTGCTCGGCCATAAGCACATCCCGGTGAACGCCATCGGCTGCTACGTGCCGGGCGGGCGCTATCCGATGGTCGCCTCGGCGCATATGTCGATCGTCACCGCCAAAGTCGCCGGCGTGAAGCGCATCATCGCCTGCGCGCCGCCGTTCAAGGGCGGACCGCACCCGGCCATCGTCGCCGCCATGCATTTCGGCGGCGCGGACGACATCTATGTGCTGGGCGGCGTGCAGGCGGTGGCCGCCATGGCGCTCGGCACCGAAACCATCCAGCCCGTCGACATGATCGTCGGCCCCGGCAACGCCTATGTGGCGGAGGCCAAGCGCCAGCTGTTCGGCCGCGTCGGCATCGACCTCTTGGCCGGGCCGACCGAGACGCTCATCATCGCCGACGACAGCGTCGACGGCGAGATCTGCGCCACGGACCTCCTGGGCCAGGCCGAGCACGGCCCGACCTCGCCCGCCGTGCTGCTGACCAACTCCGAGAAGCTCGCGCGCGACACGATCAGCGAAGTGGAGCGCCTGCTCACCATCCTGCCGACGGCGGACGCCGCCAGCCAGGCCTGGAAAGACTACGGCGAGGTGATCGTCTGCGACAGTTATGACGAAATGGTGCGGGAAGCCGACCGCATCGCCTC
>CAYJPU010000102.1:0-10417 GCA_964372105.1 uncultured Undibacter sp. | reverse complement strand
CCTCCGAGCACGTGCAGGTGATGACGCGCGACCCGGACGTGTTCCTCAACGGCATGAGCAACTACGGCGCGCTGTTCTTAGGCGCGCGCACCAACGTCGCCTACGGCGACAAGGTGATCGGCACCAACCACACGCTGCCGACCAAGAAGAACGCGCGCTTCACCGGCGGCCTGTGGGTCGGCAAGTTCATGAAGACCTGCACCTATCAGAAGGTGCTGACCGACGAGGCCAGCGCCATGATCGGCGAAGTCTGCTCGCGGCTGTGCATCCTGGAAGGCTTCTCCGGCCACGCCGAGCAGGCCAACATCCGCGTCCGCCGCTACGGCGGCCGCAACGTGCCCTACGCGCAGGCGGCGGAATGATCCGTCGCCTCACCCTCGCGATCGCTGCGGCCGTGCTCGCATCGGGCACGGTTGGCCGCGCCGCCGAGGTGCGCGACCTGATCCAGGAATGCGCCTATTGCCACGGCGACGCCGGCATCGCCAAGGACATGGACGTGCCGCACCTCGCCGGCCAGCAGCGCGAATATCTCTACAAGCAGCTCGTGGCGTTCCGCACCGGCAAGCGGGCGCACAAAGAGATGCGCACCATGAGCCGGCAGATGACGGAGGCCGAGATGCGCGCCATCGCCGACTATTACGCCGCCCTGCCGCCGCGCTGACGAGGGACAATGGCCGTGGACCTGACCCGCACGCCTTCGTTCCGCCTCGACGGCCGCCGCGCGCTGGTGACCGGCGCCGGGCGCGGCATCGGGCTTGCCGCCGCCTCGGCGCTGGCCGATGCGGGCGCACATGTGACGCTCGCGGCGCGCACCGCGGCCGAGATCGGGCAAGCGGCGGACGCCATCCGCGCGCGCGGCCAGCAGGCGGCGACGCTGACGCTCGACGTGCGCGACGTCGATGCCGTGCAGGCGGCGATTGCCGCGCAAGCCCCCTTCGACATCCTCGTCAATAACGCCGGCACCAACCGGCCGGCGCCGTTCGTCGACGTCAAAGTCGAGGACTTCGACTTCGTGTTCGGGCTCAACGTGCGCGCGGCCTATTTCGTGGCGCAGGCGGTGGCGCGGCGGCTGGTCGAGGTGAAGCAGCCCGGCTCCATCATCAACATGTCGTCGCAGATGGGCCATGTCGGCGGGCCGACCCGCACGGTCTACTGCGCCACCAAGCACGCGATGGAAGGCTTCACCAAGGCGATGGCGATCGAGCTGGCGCCGCACAAGATCCGCGTCAACACGTTGGCGCCGACCTTCATCGAGACGCCGATGACGCGGCCGTTCTTCCAGAACCAGGCGTTTCGCGAAGACACGCTCAAGCGCATCAAGCTCGGCCGCCTCGGCCAGCTCGAGGACCTGACCGGCGCGATCGTGTTCCTGGCGAGCGACGCCGCCGCGCTGATGACCGGCACGTCGCTGGTGGTCGACGGCGGCTGGACGGCGGAGTGACATGGGGCACGTGTCCCGGGCGCAGTGCAGCACGAAGTGATGCGCTGCAGACCCGGGACCCCGCTTTCTTCTTTACCGGGACCCCGGATCTGCGGTGCACCACTCCGCTGCGCTACGCGCTGCACCGCGTCCGGGGAACGATCAGCCCAATATTTCCGGATTGATCAAATTCGGCGGCCGGCGGCCCTCGATCACGGCGATCACGTTGTCCACGACCACGTGCGCCATGCCCTCGCGCAGCTCGTAGACCGCGCTGCCGAGATGCGGCGCCAGCACCACGTTCTGCATCGTGAGCAGCGCCGGCGTCACCTTCGGCTCGTGCTCGTAGACGTCGAGCCCCGCGCCCGCGATGCGCTTCTCGCTGAGCGCCTGCGCCAGCGCCGCCTCGTCGATCACCGGCCCGCGCGAGGTGTTGATGACGAAGGCGGTCTTCTTCATCAGCCGCAGTTCGCGCTCGCCCAGCAGGTGCCACGTGTCGGGAACGAGCTGCGGATGCAGCGAGACGAAATCGGCCTCGCGCAGCAGGTCGTCGTAGGACGTGTGGATCATACCGTATTCGGCTTCGTCGGCTTCCGGCAGCCGGCGCGGGTCGCTGTAGAGGATGCGCATGCCGAAGCCGTAGGCGCGCCGCGCCACCGCCTGGCCGATGCGGCCGGCGCCGACCAGACCGATCGTCTTGCCGCTCACCGCCGCGCCGGCGAGATGGTTCGACTGCGATCCCGGATAGACCCCGGCGCGGAACAGCTTGTCGCCTTCGACAATGCGCCGCGCCACCGCCAGCAACAGGCCGAAGCAGATGTCGGCAGTGGCATCGGTGACGACGGCCGGAATGTTGGTGATCGGGATCTTGCGCTTGGTCGCGGCGGCGACGTCGATCTGGTCGGGCGTGATCACCATGGCGTTGATGGCGCGCAAGTTCGGATTGGCGGCGATCACATCGGCGTCGATGCTGTCGTGCAGCAGCGTCATCAGGATGTCGTTGCGCGCGACGCCCGCGCACAAGTCGGCCTTGGCGATGACCTTGCTCGAGTCGGGATTGACCTCGACATCGGCGATCGCGCGCAGACGCGCAAGCGCGCTCTCCGCAACAGGTTGCGTGACGAAAACTTTCGGCTTGCTCATTTGCTGATTGCGGCGTTCACCTTGGGAAGAACTTTCTCAGCCAGCAAGACCATTGAGCGCCGGCCGAGGTCGCGATCTTTCCAATCTTTGCCGGCGTAAAGCAAGGTGCCAAAATCGCCGACAGTTTCACGATATCGCAAAAGCTCATCCGCGACCTTGTCGGGCGTGCCGTAGGTGATGAGCTGGTCGCAGACGTAATCGAGCGTCACCTCGTCGTCGGGCTGGTCGCGGTGCGACTTGAACAGCTCGATGCGGCCGTTCTTCTTCAGCTTGGTGAAAAGCTGGCTGTAGTAATAACGATACGGCCCGTTCGGATCGGTGGCGTAGGCCTTGGCGGTCTTCTCGTCGTCGGCGACGAAGATGCTGCGCGCCACGCGCCAGTTCGCCGGATCGGCCGGCCGGCCGACGCGCGCGCAGCCCTCGACGTACTTTGGCCAGTGACTCTTCACCCACTGCGGCATCAGGAAGTTCGCCGAGATCGGGTCCCAGCCGCGCGCCGCGGCTTCGGTCACGCCCTTGGAGAACGGCGCCACCGCGGTGACGACGATGGGCGGATGCGGACGCTGCAGCGGCTTGGCGACATAGCCCTGCCCCAGTTCGGGGATGAACTGGCGCTCGACGCTGATGTTCCAGTACTTGCCCTTGAGATTGTAGGGCGGCTCGCCGGCCCAGATCGCCAGCACCTGGTTGATTCCTTCCAGAAACATGGCGTTGCGGTCGGCGTCGAGATTGCCGAACACTTCGGCGTCCGACAGCAGGCCGCCGGGGCTGATGCCGAACAGAAAGCGGCCGTCGAGCATGTGGTCGAGCATCGCAACCTGCGAGGCCACCGCCGCCGGGTGCGTGTTCGGCATGTTGATCGTGCCGGTGCCGAGCTTGATCTGCTTGGTCGCGCCGACCAGGCTGGCGATGAAGATCGCGCAGGAGGTGATGTTCTCGGCGCGGTCGGTGACATGCTCGCCGCACAGACCTTCGGCGAAACCGAGTTCGTCCGCCAGGATGAAGGCCTCGCGGTCTTCGCGCAGCGACTGCCGCCAGTCCTTGTCCAGCGGGTGTATCGGCATGGTGAAAAAGCCGAGCTTCATTCGGTACCGCTCCTGATCGGGTCGCACAGCCTGGCTGGCGGGACGGCGACGGTATCGTTCTGGTTCCTCCGGTTAAAATAATATAATCTGCGCGCACGGATAAATTTTCATAATGGTGGGCCTCATGGCCAAAATGTCATTGCGCCAGATCCGCGCCGTCATCGCGGTCTGCGAGGAAGGCTCTTTCACCCGCGCCGCCGTGCGCGAGCATGCCACTCAATCCGGCATCTCGCAGCACGTCGCCGCAGTCGAACGCGCCTTGAAGGCCAAACTGTTCGAGCGCACCGCCGGTAAAGTGACGCCGACCCCGGCGGGCCTGCGCTACTACAAGCGCTGCGTGGAGGCGGTCGGCACCCTCGACCAGGCGGCCGAGGAAGCCCGCGCGCGCGCCGGCCAGGTGACCGGCGACCTGCGCATCGGCCTGATGCCGACCTTCACGCGCGCCGTGCTGGCGCCGGTGCTGGACGACTTCGTGCCGCGCTATCCGGAAGTGCGGCTGCACATCGTCGAGGGCTACAGCGGCGTGCTCACCCAGATGGTGCTCGACGACACGCTCGACTTCGCGCTGGTGCCGGCGTTCGAGGGCGCCGTCGGGCTCAAGTCGCGCCTGCTGGTGCGCGACCGCGAAATGCTGGTGTCGGGCAAGCGCAGCGGCATGACGCCGCTGGCGCCGGTGCGGCTGGCGTCCTGCGCGCCGCTCAAGCTGGTGGTGCCGGGCCCCGACAACATCCGGCGGCGCAATCTCGACACCTATTTCCAGAGCAACGGCGTCGCGGCGGCGGCGATGCTGGAGCTGGACGCCATGATCGGCACGCTGGAATTCGTCGCCCGCTCGGACTGGATGACGGTGCTGCCGAGCCTGATCTCGGTCAACGACATCGGCGGCACGGATCTCATCGTCAACCCGATCGTCAGCCCGGAGCTGCACGCCGACTTCGTGGTGATCCAGCCGACGCGCCGCACGCTCGCGACGCAGGCACGGCTGTTCCTCGAACGCTTCGAAGCCGAAGTTGCCCATATTCATCGGGTGTGGGACGACGCGATTGCGGGCAAGCCCCCAACAGCATCGGCGCATAAAAAGAAGTTGGGCCGCGCCCACGCGTCATCGCAATAACACATCATCGACGCACTGGATTTCGTGGACGCGGCAAGCTAAGGCTTGCCGCAACAATCGAACAAACCAAGTGCGGGAGCCTCGCGTTGAAGCGTTTACTGATTAAGGGCGGATCAATCGTCTCGATGGATGCGGGCGTCAAGGATTTGCCGCGCGGCGACGTGCTGATCGAAGCCGGCCGCATCGCCGCGATCGCGCCGCAGCTTCAGGCCGACGATGCCGAGACTATCGACGCCTCCGGCATGATCGTGCTGCCCGGCCTGATCAACGCCCATGTCCACACCTGGCAAAGTGCGCTGCGCGGCATTGCCGGCGACTGGACGGTCGGCAAATACATGCAGGCGATGCATGGCGGACTGGCCGGGCATTTCCAACCAGAGGACGTTTACATCGCCAATTTGATGGGCGCGCTCAACGCGCTCAATTCCGGCACCACCACTTTGGTCGATTGGTGTCATTGCAACCGCACGCCCGAGATCACCGACGCCGCTATTGCCGGCCTGGCCGAGTCCGGCGCGCGCGCCTTGTTTCTCCATGGCTCGCCCAAGCCGAATGCCAAACCGGGCCAAAAGCATTTCAGCGAAATCCCGATGCCGCGCGCTGAGATCGAACGGCTGCGCAAAGGCGTCTTTGCCAGCAGCGATCAATTGGTGACGCTCGGCCTCGCCGTTCTCGGACCGTGCTACTCGGTGCGCGACGTCACGCGGGCCGATGTCTTGCTGGCGCGCGAGTTCGATCTGATCGCCAGCATGCACGTTGCCGGCGTCGCGCCGATGCAGCCGGACGGCTTTGAGGTTCTGCTGGCCGAGGGACTTGTCGGTGAGAACTTCAACATCGTTCACGGCAACGACATGAAGCCCGAGCTGGTGCGGGCGCTGGCGGCACGAGGCGCGCAGTTCACCGCCACCGCCGAAATCGAATTGCAGATGGGTTATGGCGATCCACTCACCGGCGTATTGGCCGCTTGCGGCGCGCCGCTATCGATCGGTTCGGATGTCGAGCCGGCCGCGCGCGGCGACATGTTCAGCGCCATGCGCACGACCTTGCAGCACGAACGCCACCGCCGCACGCTCGAGATAGTCGCAGAAACCGGCAGCCGGCCTTTGGACATACCGGTCACCTGCCGCCAGGCGCTGGAATGGGCGACCATCAATGGCGCCAAAATGGCCGGGCTCGACAGCCAAGTCGGATCGCTCACCCCCGGCAAACAGGCCGACATCATCATGCTGCGCGCCGACGACCTGGCGATGTTTCCAGTCACCGATCCGGTCGCCTCTGTGGTCATGCAAGGCGGCACCGCCCAAGTCGATACCGTGCTGGTCGCGGGCCGCATCGTGAAACGCGGCGGCAAGCTGCTTTATAATGGCCTCGCCGACAAAAAAGCCGCGCTGCGAAAATCCGGCGCGCGCATTCTGACCGATTTCGGCCTGTTGCCGCGCGAAGCTGCTTAAGCGTTACTTCACTTCGGCGCGCCGGGCTGTTTCAGCGGATGGGCGCGGGCGAAGGCGTCGATCGTGAACAGGTCGTCGACGATGCGCTTGACCGTCGGAAACGGCGCCAGGTCGCACTTGAAATAGGCGGCACCTACCGCCTGGCCGGCGAGACAGATGTCGGCGATGGTCACCTGGTCGCCCTGGCAATAGCGCCCGGTCTGCGGTGCCTTCAGGTGCGTCTCCAGCGCGATCAGCGCCTGCGAATGCCAGTGGTGGCCCCATTTCAGCACGCCCGCTTCGTCGACCTTGTATTCGTGCGCCAGGTATTCGCGCACGCGCGGCACGATCAACGGATGCGTATCGCAGGCGATGATCTGCGCCAGGCCGCGCACGCGCGCGCGCGCCTTCGGTTCCTTCGGCAACAGCGGCGGCGCGGGATGCGTCTCGTCGAGATATTCGAGGATGGCGAGCGACTCGAACAGCACCGTGCCGTCGTCCTCGACCAGAGCCGGAATCGCCATCATCGGATTGATTTCGCGAAACGCGGCGTCGCGCTGGTCGCCCTTCATCAGATTGACGTCGATCACCTCGTCCGGCGCAAGCCCTTTGAGATTGAGCGCAATACGCACGCGAAACGTCGCCAGCGAGCGCCAGAACGAAAACAGCTTCATCGAAGCCTCTCCCACTCTCTTCTTACTTCTTATGCCCGTTCAGACCGGGCTTCCGCCGCAAGTGTGGCACCGCCCTACCCTGAAAAGCGACGGCCGAGACAAGCCCGGCCATGACAAGTGCGTTACCTCTTGAGCGTCACTTCTTGCTCCCACCCGGATCGGCCTTCAGTCCGGCCGCCTCGATGCCGGCGACCGCGATGATCTCGTCGTTGTCGCCGGTGTCGCCGGAAACGCCGACGGCGCCGAGCACCTTGCCGCCCGCATCGCGGATCAAGACGCCGCCCGGGTTGGGCACCAGCCGCCCGCCGCTCGCTGCCGCGATGGCGGTGAGGAAGTTCGGGTTCTGCGCGGCGCGCTCCATCATGGTGCGCGAGCCCCAACCCATGCCGAGGGCGCCATAGGCTTTGCCTGTGGCGATCTCAACACGGATGATGCCGGAATCGTCCTCGCGCTTGGCGCAGACCAGATGGCCGCCGGAATCCAGCACCACCACGGTCTGCGACATCTGCTTCAAGTCCCGCGCGGTTTTCAGCGCGACATCGACGATGGTCGAGGCCTGCGCGAGTGTTACGGTCATGACGGTGCTCCTGTTTTCCTGTGCGCGCGACTTGGCGCCTTATGACTTCTGCCGGCCGGCCCAATAGACCGACATCTGCGCGCCGTCGCCGCCGCCGAGACCCTTGCGGGTGGCCTCCTCGAAGCCCGACAGTGCCGCCTTGGTCGCCGGCATGTCGACGCCCTTCGACGCGCCGGTCTCGACCATGGTGCGCAGGTCCTTCAGGCCGTTGGCGATGCTGAACGTGGTCGGGCCCGGATCGCGGCCTTCCATCATGGTGACGATCATCTCGGCGCGCGCCTTCAGCGCGGCGTTGGCGCCGTTGGTGTCGACGAACAGATCGAGCAGGCGCTTGGGCTCCCAGCCGGCCGCGCGCGCGATGGCGAAAGCCTCGCCATAGGCCTGCCACGCCACCATCAGCGGCAGGTTGATCGCCAGCTTCATCGACGCGCCGGTGCCGACCGGCCCGCAATGCTCGAGCCGCCGGCAGAGCTGTTCCATGACCGGCCTGGCGCGCGCGGCATCGGCCGGCTCCGCGCCCATGAGGCCGAGCAGCTTGCCCTGCCGCGCCGGCGCGGTGGAGCCGCCGACCGGGCATTCGACGAAGGCCGCGCCGGCGGCGCGCACTTTCGGCGCCAACGCGACGGTGATCGTCGGCGCCAGCGTGCTCATGTCGATGAACAGTTTGCCTTTGGCGTTGCCGGACAACAGGCCGTTCGGCCCGGTGTAGACCGCATCGATCGCCGCGCCGTCGGTCAGCATGGTGATGACCGCTTCGCACGTATCGGCGAGCGCGGCCGGCGTCGCCACCACCGTGGCGCCGGCAGCGGCCAGCGGCTTGGTCTTGTCGGCCGAACGATTCCACACGCTGACCTGATGGCCCACCTCGATGAGCCGGGCGGCAATCGCCGCACCCATGGCACCGAGACCCGCAACACCGATTTTCATGTTTTCTCCCCAAGACGCTTGAGATGCTTTTGACGGCGACGATAGGCGATCGTGCGGCCGCTTGAAAGCATCATACGCACCCCACTCGACAGAATGGGGCGCGACCGCTTAAGACCTATCGAACAACACCACGCGGAGAGGAAACAATGGCGGCGAAGAAGCGGAGCAAGGGCACGGTCGGCGTGATCGGCCTCGGCATCATGGGCGGCGCGTTCGCGAAGAACCTGGCGGCCGGCGGCTGGCACGTGATCGGCTATGACGTCAGCGCGGCGCGGCGGCGCGAGGCGCAGCGCGCCGGCGTCGAGATCGCCTCAAGCGCCGTCGATGTCGCCGGCAAGGCCCGCATTATTCTCACCAGCCTGCCCAAACCGCAGGCCCTGATGGATACGGTCCGCGCCATTGCCGCAGCCAAGCTGCCGGGCCGCACCATCGTCGAGATGAGCACCTTCGCAATTTCAGATAAGGAAAATGCCGAGCGTGTGCTCAGAAAGGCCGGCCACACTATGCTCGACACGCCGGTGAGCGGCACCGGCGCGCAGGCCGCCAACCGCGACCTCGTGTTCTACGCCAGCGGCGACACCGCTGCGATCCGCAAGCTCAAGCCGATGTTCGAGACCTTCGGCCGGCGCGTCTACGACGTCGGCGCCTTCGGCAACGGCAGCCGCATGAAATACGTCGCCAACCTGCTGGTCGCCATCAACAACGTCGCCAGCGCCGAGGCGATGGTGATGGGCATGAAGGCCGGCCTGCCGCCGCAGGTGATCTTCGATCTGATCCAGTCCGGCGCCGGCAATTCGCGCGTGTTCGAACTACGCGCGCCGATGATGGTGAAGGGCAAGTACAACGACGTCACCATGAAGATCGACGTCTGGGACAAGGACATGCAGGTGATCGGCGACTTCGCCAAGAAGATCAAAGTGCCGACGCCGCTGTTTAACGCCACCAAGCCGGTCTACCTCAAGGCGATGAAGGAAGGCTACGGCGCGCAGGACACCGCCGCGGTCTGCGCCGTGCTGGAGAAGATGGGTAAGGTCAAGCGCGGCAAGGTCAAGCGCGCGGCCAAGCGCTGATAGCGAAAACCGTCATGCCCGCGGTGTCGTGGGCATGACGGTCACCTTCCGCCTTGCAACAAGCCGCCTCCCCTCTGTAGCCTCCCGCCCAACAAAAAATAGTTTCCGGGGAGGATTGGAATGGCCGCGCTTGAAGAGCGATCGGAAGTCCGCGACGGGATGCGCGTCGACTGGAACGTCCCGATCACGATGGACGACGGCTTGGTGGTGCGCGCCGACGTCTTTCGCCCGGTGAAAGACGGGTGCTACCCGGTTATTCTCTCCTACGGGCCTTACGCCAAGAACCTGTCGTTCCAGGACGGCTATCCGAGCGCGTGGCAGCGCATGGCGGATAAACACCCCGACGTCACCGCCGGGTCGAGCAACCGCTATCAGAACTGGGAAGTGGTCGATCCCGAGAAGTGGGTGCCGCACGACTACGTATGTGTTCGTGTCGATGCGCGTGGCGCCGGCTGCTCGCCGGGCTTCATCGATCATTTTTCACCGCGCGAAACAAAAGACTTCTACGATTGCATCGAGTGGGCCGGCGTACAGCCCTGGTCGAACGGCAAGGTCGGGCTGAACGGAATCTCGTATTATGGGATCAACCAGTGGCAGGTCGCCTCGCTGCAGCCGCCGCACCTCGCCGCCATGTGCGTGTGGGAAGGCGCGGCCGACTGGTACCGCGACATGACGCATCATGGCGGCATCCTCTCGACGTTCTGGGAAAACTGGTACGACATGCAGGTGAAGACCGTGCAGTACGGCGCCGGCGAGCGCGGCAAGCGCAGCCGCGTGCACGGGGAGCTGGTGTGCGGACCTGAAACGTTGTCGGAACAGGAACTCGCCCGTAACCGTTCCGACTTCGGCGCCGAGATCGCGCGCCATCCGCTCGACGACGATTATCACAAGGCCCGTTCGCCACAGTGGTCGAAGGTCACGGTGCCGTTGTTCACCGCCGCCAACTGGGGCGGCCAGGGCCTGCACCCGCGCGGCAA
>CAYJPU010000101.1:7166-11712 GCA_964372105.1 uncultured Undibacter sp. | reverse complement strand
TCAATCAACCGTCCAAAAGCACCTTGACCCGCAGGGGCCGTCCACACATGAAAATCGAATCGATGAACGCGAAGCGCCGGCGCTACTTCGCGCCGGCCATTGCGTCGTTGGCGGTGAAGAAACGCACCAGCACGTCGTTGGCATCGCCGCCAAAGCGCGGGGCTACGGCGCGAGCGCCTGCTTTATGCGCCTGACCTTGCCGCCAACTTAATACGTCGCATCACGTGGCGCATTTTCCTCATCTTTTGAGAGCGACCAAGAAGTAGCGCCAACCCCAGGCCGCGACAAAGATGACGCTTAGCCTTATCCGCTGACGCTTTAAGGGCGAAGGCGGGCAGTTTGAATTGCGCACACGCCCCGAAGGGATATCATTAAATGCCCTTTCAGCCGCCACGAGGTGTCTATGGATAGCGTCGATGCATAGCACCGTTTCGAACGCGACTTTGGCGGAAGCGGCGACTTGGTTGGCACGCTGCGACGTGCTTCCCGCCGACGTCGAAGCCAAGGCGCGGCTGCTGATGCTCGACACGCTCGGCTGTTTGCTGGCAGGACTGCGTCACCCCGACGTTGAGAAATTCGGACAAGCTTTGCGTTTCGCCTTTCCCGGCGACATCGCGTGGCCCGCCTCTCACATCAAGCTCGGGCCGGCCGGCATCGCAGCGCTGGGCGCGGCGGCCGCGTGCTGGGACGAAGCCTGCGAAGGAAATTCGGCGGCGCACGGCCGGCCGGGACTGCCGGTCGTTCCTGCGTTGCTCGCGCTGGCGGCGAACCGGGACATAAAGCTTGCCGATCTCCTGCTGGCCTTGGTGACGGGCTACGAGATCGGTACGCGCGCGGGCGAAGTGTGGCGCATTCCGCCTGGATGGCATGTCGATGGAAGCTCGCATTCGCTCGGCGTTGCCGCCGCTGCCGCGCGCCTGACGTCAGGACCTGACAGCATCCAGCCCGCGATCGAGGCGGCCGCCTGTCAAATTCCGGCGAGCCTTTATTTGCCGATCACCGTGGGCTCGGTCGTGCGCAACACTTATCCCTCGCACGCAGTCCTGCTCGGAATGCTGGCGGCGGCCGCGGCGGAAGCGGGATTCGACATGCCGCGCGGCGCGCTCGAAGAAGCACGGCTGCGTGTTCTGCAAGCCAAGAACGACACGCCGCCGACGCCCGCGGGCCAATGGACGATCCTCGATGGCTATCTCAAGCCCTTCGCCGGCGTGCGTCACACGCATTACGGCGTTGAGGCCGCATTGCGTCTGCGCAAGAACCCTGCGTTTTCGCTGGAGAAGATCGTCGCCATCAAGCTCCAGATCTATGGCGAAGCCGCTCAGTATTGCGGCAATCGTGCGCCGCGCACCGCCATCCAGGCGCAATTCAGCCTGTCCTACGCCATCGCCGCTGCCCTCGTGTTCGGCGACCTCGGTCCGGAGGCCTATGCAGATGTCGGCAATCCGACCATTGTACGCTTGGAACAAAGTGTCGTTGTCGAGGTCGACCCCAGCCGGGTTCGGCGTGGCGCCACTCTTGCAATCAATGTCGGCGACACGCGATTGACGGAAAACGTCGACACTGTCGCCGGCGATCCAGCAAGGCCCATGACAAAGGACGATGTCGTCAGGAAATTCCATCGCTACACCGAGCCGGCCCTGGGTCGGCAGCACGCTGAAGCGTTGGTGGCCTTCCTTCTTGAAGGCGATGCGGCCCAGCCGGCGCGCAAATGCTTTGCTTTCGCGCGCTAACGAAGACACTCATTTTATGTCAGTCACGTTGGAGAATGAATCATGAAGCGGCAAGAACAACCGGGCTTGGGATCAGGATGGTCACGGCGCGCGCTGCTGGGCGCAGCACTGGGAACGCCGTTCGCGCTTTCAGCAAGGGCGGATACCTATCCCTCGCGCAACCCGCATCTGATCGTTCCCTTTGCCGCCGGCGGCCCGACCGACGTACTGGCGCGCATTGCGGCCGAGAAGGTCAGCCCCGGCTTAGGTCAGCAGATTATCGTCGAAAGCCGAGCCGGCGCCGGCGGCAACATTGCCGGTGACCTGGCCGCCCGCAGCGAAGCGAACGGCTATACGCTTCTTGTCGCGGGCCAGGCCATCCTGGCCATCAACAAGGCGCTCTATAAGAAGATGTCCTATGACCCTGCCACCGACTTCACCTTCGTCGGCATGCTCGGCGTGATCGCCAATGTCCTTCTGGTCAATCCAAAGACCGTGCCGGTCAACTCATTGGCCGAATTGATCGCGTTGGCCAAGAAAAAGCCTGGCGAGATTTCATATGGGTCGAACGGTCCAGGTTCGCTGACCCACCTCACGACCGAAATCATGGCCCACCAGGCAGGCGTGAAATTCCTGCACGTGCCGTACCAAGGCGCGGCACCGTTGATGACGGACCTCTTGGCGGGCCGCATCGGCATGACGTTCACTGCCGCGTCAGCCGCGCTCCCGCTGGTCAAATCGGGCCAATTGCGCGCGCTGGCAGTGACAACCGGCAAACGCAGCCGCTTTAGCCCGGACATTCCGACTTTGGTGGAGAGCGGCTTCCCGGCACTCGATGCGCCGACATGGTTTGCCGTGGTCGTGCGCGCCAAGACGCCGGCGCCGATCATTGCCAAGCTCCGCGCGGAATTCAACGCCGTGATCACCAGCGAGAGTTACTCAACGGCGCTGGAAAAACAGTCCATGGAAGTCATGCTGGTTCCGCCCGATACGTCGGATCAATTTCTCGCCAGGGAACGGAAACTGTGGAGCGACGCGGTCAAATTGACGGGCGTTGCGCTGGACTGAGCGTCCCCTGACCGTGGGGCGAGAACCGTGTCAGCTAGCGCACGTCGTCCCAGCGCTGGCGCGCCAGCTCGCCGCGGCCAGGCTCGAAGATCTCTTCGAAGCTGCCGGGCACGCGGGCCGGCCGCGGGCGCCGGCTCACGTCCGGCGCCTGCGGCCTGTCGCCGGTGACGACGATCACGGTGTCGCGCCGGTGCTGCTGCACGAGCGCGAACAGGATCGCGGCATTCTCCGGGTGTAGGCGGATGCAGCCGTGCGAGGCCGGCCGGCCCAGGCGGGAGATTTCGTAGCTGCCATGGATGGCGTAGCCGCCGTTGAAGAAGATCGAATACGGCATCGGCGACCAGTCGTATTTGCGCGAGAACCATTTGCGCTCGAGCCGTTCCGGCCGGTAGCTGCCGTTCGGCGTGCGATAGCCCCAGCGCGCCGTCGACACCGGCCAGTGATAGCGCGTCGCGCCGTCGACCTCGACGGTGAGCCGCTGGATGGTTTTGTCGACGGTGACGACAATGCCGGCGTCGGCGCGCGCGCTGCCGCCCACGAGCAGCGCGAGCACGGCAAAAGCGGACATGAAACGCGGCATCGAAATTTCTCCGGCGCGCAATATAGGGCTGCGCGGCCGGAGCCTGGTTAATTTAGATCAAAATCGTTAACGCGCGCGCGAGGCCGACACGCTAATGCGTGAAGCCGTATTTGCGGTCGATGGCGCGCAGCCAGGCTTCGCGCTCGCGCAGCACCTGCGCCTCGCTGCCGGTCGAGACGCTGTAGCGTTCGACGCTGGCGAGCCGCGTGCGCGGCGCCGGCTTCGCCACCGGCTCGGGTTTGGGCTCTGGCTCCACCTCGGCTGCGACTTCGGCAATCCGCGGCGCGGCGCTATGCGCCTTGGCGCTCAGGTGTTCGCTCGCCTGTGGCGCGTCGTTGCCGGCGACGCGTTCTTCGGCCCCTTTCGCCGGCGGCGCACCGGGCGCACGGGGCGCACGCGGCAAGGGGCCGTCCAACACGACAAGCTTGGTGTGCCGCGCGCCGTAGCGCCGCACCATCGAGAACAAAATCGACGCGTTGTCGGGCCGCAGCCGCACGCAGCCGTGCGACGCCGGACGGCCGAGACTGTAGGCTTCCATCGTGCCGTGCACCGCGTAGCCGCGATGGAAGAACACCGACCACGGCATCGGCGACATTTGATACTTGCGCGAATACCAACGTCGCTCGAGCCGTGTCGGACGATAGCTACCCGACGGCGTGGTGTAGCCGCGCCGCCCGGTCGAGACCGGCCAGCGATAGGCCTCGGCGCCATCGACCGTGATCGACAGGCGTTGCTGCGCCTTGCTGATGCTGACGAGCAGTTCCGCCTGCGCCGGCGCCGACATGAGCAGCGCGCCGAAGGCGGTCATCACCGCGAGCTTGCGCATGACATCGACCCCCGAAAAGCTCCAACCGCCAAAAGGTTAATGAGTGTCGCGCTCCGGAACCGGCTTGTAAAGGAATTATTAACCATAAAAACCCTTGGGAACATTCGCATTTTTGTCATCGGCCGCGGCGGTAAAGTTGTCCGGCGCGTCTAAACCATCGCCTGCAATTAACCTGACAGCTGCGCCCGGAAGCGCTAAATCGAAAACCATCATGGTCACGCGCATCGTCGCTCTGTTGGGACTGTCGCTGGTCTTCGTCGCGGGCACGCTCGCGCTCGCACAACGCCTGACCGTTGCCCAGGCGCCGGAGCCTGTGGCCAGCGAAACGCCCGCGGCGTCCACGCCGGTCCCGCAAGCGCCCGC
>CAYJPU010000101.1:0-7066 GCA_964372105.1 uncultured Undibacter sp. | reverse complement strand
CCGGTGGTCGCCGCGCCGACGCCGTTGCCGCCCGACAAGCCGCCGATCGAAGGCGCCAAAGCGGTCGCCAAGATCCTGTTCGCCTCCAAGCAGCTGCCGTCGCTCGGCAAGGCCATGGCGATCGGCTACTACCCGCGCGGTTGTCTGTCAGGCGGCGTCGCGTTGCCGGTGAACGGCCCGAACTGGCAGGTGATGCGCGTGTCGCGCAACCGTAACTGGGGGCACCCGAGCCTCGTGCGTTTCCTCGAACGCTTTGCGCCGGCCGCCGCCAAGGCCACCGGCTGGAAAGGCATTCTGGTCGGCGACATGGCGCAGCCGCGCGGCGGCCCGCTGCCTTACGGCCACACCAGTCACCAGATCGGCCTCGACGTCGACATCTGGTTCATGCCGATGCCGGACCACACGCTCAGTGCGGAGGAGCGCGAGAAGACCTCCGCCATCAATCTCGTCTCCGACGACTGGAAGAGCATCAATCCTAAAACCTGGTCGCCGCAGCAGATTGCTTTCATCCGCACCGCGGCCGAGCAGCCCGAGGTCGAGCGCGTATTGGTCAATGCCGCGATCAAGAAGGAAATCTGCCGCGTCGCCGGCAAGAACGGCGCGACTTGGCTGAAGAAGGTGCGGCCCTGGTACTGGCACCACGATCACATCCATGTGCGCTTGAAATGTCCGGCCGACTCGCCGAACTGCCGTGCCCAGCCGGAAGTGCCCGACGGCGACGGCTGTAACGACAAGGAACTCGCGCACTGGTTCTCGGACAAGGTGCTGAAGCCGGTGAAATCGACCGGCGGCAAACCGCCGAAGCCGATCACCATGGCCGACCTGCCGCCGGCCTGCCAGACCGTGCTCAGCGCGCCGGCCCGCGCAAAGAACTAGCGCGCACTCACGAAACGTGAGAAACGCGGCGGTAAATTTCCGCACATACGTAAGGCCGCGCACACTCATGAAGATCTGCCGTTACAACGACAATCGTCTGGGGCTGGTTGAAGAAAACGAAATCAAGGATGTGACCAGCGCGCTCGATGCGCTGCCGGCCGTCCGTTACCCTCTGCCCACTTATGACCTGCTGGTGGCCAACCTGCCCACCTTGCGCCCGGCGATCGAGGCCGCCGCCAAAAGCGCGAAGAGCCTTCCGCTCGCAGGCGTCACACTGCTCAGCCCGGTCGCCAATCCTGGCAAGGTCGTCGCCGCGCCGGTCAACTACAAGAAGCACCTCGATGAGGCGCGCACCGATCCGCAGATCCATCACCAGAACCAGGTGGCGGAGATCCAGCGCGTCGGCTTGTTTCTGAAGGCGACCAGTTCGCTCGAAGGGCCGAGCAAGGCCATCCCCATCCGCCACCCCGACCGCCGCACCGATCACGAGATCGAGCTCGCCGCGGTCATCGGCACCAAGGCCGATCGCGTCACCCGCGAACAGGCGCTCGGTCATGTCGCCGGCTATTGCATCGGCCTCGACATCACCGTGCGCGGGCCGGAAGAGCGGAGTTTGCGCAAGTCGATCGACGGCTACACCGTGCTCGGGCCCTATCTCGTCACCGCCGACGAGGTGAACGACCCGTCGAGCCTCGACCTCAAGCTCACCGTCAACGGCGAGCCGCGCCAGCAGGCCAACACGCGCGACCTCATCATCGGCATCGCCGACCTGATCGTGTTCGCGTCGTCGTTCTACACGCTGATGCCGGGCGACGTGATCCTCACCGGCACGCCGGAGGGCGTCGGCCCGATCACACCGGGCGACACCATCGACGCCTCGATCTCGGGGCTCGGCGCGATCCAGGTGAAGGTGAGCTGAACACTCACGCCACCGGCAGCACGTTGGTGTATTTCACCTGCTCGAGCGCGAAGCTCGATTCGATCGAGGCGATGCCTTCGAGCCGCGTCAGCTTCTGCTTGAGGAAGCGCTCGTAGGCCGGCAGGTCCGGCACCACCACCCGCAACAGGTAGTCGCGCGGGCCGGTCATCAGATAGCACTCCAGCACTTCCGGCCAGCGCGCGATGGTCTTGGCGAAGCGGTCGAGCAATTCCTCGCGCTGCTTCTCCAGTTTGATCGAGATGAACACGCTCACCGGCAGGCCGACCGCGCGCTGGTCGAGCACCGCGACGTAGCGCGCGATGACGCCGGATTTTTCCATGATGCGCACGCGGCGCAGGCAGGGCGACGGCGACAGGCCGACCTTCTGCGCCAGGTCGGCAAGGCTCATGCGGCCGTCGTCCTGCAGATAGCGCAGGATTTTGAGGTCGACCGCGTCGAGGGCTGGTGTTGGCATATTCCGCTTCTTTCTGACAATTTATTGGTGGAATCGACCAATACTGACTGTTCCTATAACGCAAATTGGCAAGCATCGCCACGGCCGGAATCCGATAATTCGATTCCGAACCGATGAGCCGAGGCGCGCCGATGTCCGCAAGAACCCGCACCGACAGACTGCCAATGCTGGCCGCGCTGGAGCGCAAGGTGCTGTGGCTGGCGAGCTGGATGATCCACAACGCCAATCATCTGCGCGAAAACACCGACGGCCTGAAGGTCGGCGGCCATCAGGCCTCGAGCGCGTCGCTCGCCACCATCATGACCGCGCTCTATTTCGGCGTGCTCAAGCCCGCCGACCGCGTGGCGGTGAAGCCGCACGCCTCGCCGATCTTCCACGCCATCCAGTATCTGCTCGGCAAGCAGACCAAGGAACGCATGCAAGCCTTCCGCGGCTACAAGGGCGCGCAGAGCTATCCCTCGCGCACCAAGGACGCCGACGACGTCGACTTCTCCACCGGTTCGGTCGGATTGGGCGTCGCGCAGACGCTATTCTCGTCGCTGGTGCAGGACTATGTGCGCGCGCACGGCTGGGGCACGGATCGCCCCGAGGGCCGCATGGTATCGCTGCTCGGCGACGCCGAGCTCGACGAAGGCAACATCTTCGAAGCGCTGCTCGAAGGCTGGAAGCAGGGCCTGCGCAATTGCTGGTGGGTCATCGACTACAACCGCCAGAGCTTGGATGCCGTGGTGCGTGAAGGCCTGTGGGAGCGCTACGAACAGCTGTTTGAGAATTTCGGCTGGAAGGTCGTCATCGTGAAGTACGGCTCGCTGCAGCAGGCGGCCTTCAAGGAGCCCGGTGGCGACAGGCTCAAGGCCTGGATCGATAGCTGCCCCAACCAGCTCTACTCGGCGCTGGTGTTCGCCGGCGGCGCAGCCTGGCGCAAGCGCTTGCTCGACGAGATCGGCGATCAGGGCGACGTCACGCGGCTGATCGAAAAGCGCTCCGACGCCGAACTCGCGGCGCTGATGAACAATCTCGGCGGCCACGACCTGCCGGCGCTGCTGGAGGCCTTCCATGGCGCCGACAGCGACAAGCCGACCTGCTTCATCTGCTATACAGTGAAGGGCTTCGGCCTGCCGATGGCCGGCCACAAGGACAACCACGCCGGCCTGATGACGGCGGCGCAAATGGATGCGTACCGCAACGCGCAGAATGTGCGCGAAGGCCATGAGTGGGACAAGTTCGAGGGCTTGAACGTGCCCGCCGAGAAAGTGCAGGCTTTCCTCGACCGCGTGCCGTTCGCCGCCGCCGGCAACCGCCGGCTCAAGGCGCCGACCATCGCCGTGCCCGCGAAACTGACGGTCAGCATCCAATCGGCAATGTCGACGCAAACCGGCTTCGGCGCGATCCTCAACGAGATCGGCCGCAACGACGGCGACTTCGCGCAGCGCATCGTCACCACGTCGCCGGACGTCACCGTGTCCACCAATCTCGGACCGTGGGTGAACCGGCGCGGCCTGTTCGCGCACCATGCGATGGCCGACACCTTCAAGAGCGAGCGCATCCCGTCGACGTTCAACTGGGAATTCTCGCCGCAGGGTCAGCACATCGAGCTCGGCATCGCCGAGATGAACCTGTTCATCGTGCTGTCGGCGCTCGGCCTGTCGCATTCGATCAACGGCGAACGGCTGTTGCCGATCGGTACGCTGTACGATCCGTTCATCGCGCGCGGGCTCGATGCGCTCAACTACGCCTGCTACCAGGACGCCCGCTTCATGGTGGTGGCGACGCCGTCCGGCATCACGCTTGCCGGCGAAGGCGGCGCGCACCAGTCGATCGCCCAGCCGCTGATCGGCATGGCGCAGGATGGCCTCGCCGCGTTTGAGCCGGCCTTCGTCGACGAGCTCGCGGTCATCATGCGCTGGGCCTTCGACTACATGCAGAAGAGCGGCGGCGAGATCTCCGAAAGAAACTGGCTGCGCGACGAAACCGGCGGCTCGGTCTATCTGCGGCTGTCGACGCGGCCGGTCGAGCAGATCCAGCGCACCGTTTCGCCTGAACTGGAGCACGACATCGTCGATGGCGCCTATTGGCTACGCAAGCCCGGCCCGAACGCGCAGGTGATCGTCGCCTACACCGGCGCGATCGCGCCGGAAGCAATCGAGGCCGTCGGCCTGATGGCGGAAGACCGCCGCGATGTCGGCCTGCTCGCGATCACCTCGGCCGACCGGCTCAATGCCGGCTGGAACGCGGCGCAGCGCGCGCGCGAACGCGGGCTGGTGCACGCGCGCTCGCATATCGAGCGGCTGTTGGCGGATGTGCCGGCGCACAGCGGCATGATCACCGTCATCGACGGCCATCCGGCGACGCTGGCCTGGTTAGGGGCGGTCAACGGCCACCGCACGCGCGCGCTCGGCGTCGAACACTTCGGCCAGACCGGCACGCTGGCCGACCTGTACCGGCATTACGGCATCGACGCGAACTCGATCGTCGCCGCGGCGCAGACCATCGTCCCGGGCCGGCCGATCAGGCACTTGAAGGCGTTGCCGTAAGAGCGTCTCGGATGACAGTCGTTGCCTGGCCGGCGAGCTTCAGTGTTCGGCCAGCGCAGACCCAAGCTTGCGAAGGGTCAGGACACGTCCTGCGGTTTCCACCAGCCGGCAATAATCCGATCCGCCGGGGGCCATGCCCGGATCAACGTTATCGAACGCGCGGCAAATCTTCTCTCGCGACTCCATCCATGTCCGCTGCGCTTCTTGGGTAGCAACCGTTATACGCTTGAAATTGCCCTTGCTGACTTCTGCAATTGCCGCGCCCAACAATTTGACCCAGATTGAAAGTTCGCGTCTGGCACAAAGCTTGGGGTCGCCTTTTGATCCATTCTCAGTCTTCGCAATGCACGGATCCGCGATAGCGCCCGCGCATGCCATTCCCGATTTGTCGCTTTTTTCTGCCTGGTCGATGCACTTTTGCATTTGTTGAAGGTCTGGAGTGGACGGCGTTTCCGCGGCGAATGCGGAAATCGCAGCCTGAGAAAGGATGAGGATGAGAACCACGCCGAGCCTGCTCATGGATATTCCTCGAAGTTGCCATTACATCGTACCGCGCTGCCCCCGGAACGCGGTTCAGCGCTTCCCATCCTCCACAATCATCGCCGCGCCCTTCTCGGCGATCATCATGGTCGGCGAGTTGGTGTTGCCGGAGGTGATCGACGGCATCACCGACGCGTCGATGACGCGCAGGCCGTCGATACCGATGACGCGCAGGCGGGCATCGACCACCGCGCGCGCGTCGTCGTCGTCGCGGCCCATGCGCGCGGTGCCGACCGGATGGAAGATGGTGGTGCCGACGTCGCCGGCGGCCTTCGCCAGCGCGACCTCGTCGTCATCGCGGACCGACGCGCCCGGCAGATATTCGACCGGCGCGTATTTCTGCAACGCCGGCTGCGACACGATGCGGCGCGTGACGCGAATCGAATCGGCGGCGACCCGGCGGTCTTCCGGCGTCGAGAGATAATTCGGCCGGATCGCCGGCGCCTGCGACGGATCGGCCGACTTCAACGTGATGCTGCCGCGGCTGGTCGGCCGCAAATTGGCGACGCTCGCGGTGAAAGCCGGGAACGGGTGCAGCGGCTCGCCGAACTTGTCGAGCGACAAAGGCTGCACGTGATACTGGATGTTGGCGGTCGCCTGTCCGAGATCGGACTTGGTGAAGGCCCCTAACTGCGACGGCGACATGGTCAGCGGCCCGCGCCGGCGCAAGGCGTAATCGAGGCCCATTGTCGCGCGGCCGAAGAGCGATGCGTACATGGTGTTGAGCGTCTTCACGCCGGACACCTTGTAGATCGTGCGAAGCTGCAAGTGATCGTGCAGGTTCTGGCCGACGCCGGGCTTGTCGAGCAGCACCGGAATGCCGTGCTCGTTAAGCTGCGCGGCGGGGCCGATGCCGGACAGCATCATCAGATGCGGCGAGCCGATCGCGCCGGCAGCCAGGATCACTTCGCCGCGGCATTTAGCGCTGCGCGCTTCGCCGTCCTGCCGCCAACGCACGCCGCTGGCGCGTTTACCGGTGAAGTCGAGGCCTTCGACCAGGCAGCCGGTTTCCAGGCGTAGGTTCTGCCGGTTCAGCACCGGCTTGAGAAAACCGCGCGCCGCCGACCAGCGCCGCCCGCGCTTCTGATTGACGTGAAAATAGCAGACGCCTTCATTATCGCCGGTGTTGAAGTCGGTGGACGCGGGAATGCCGTACTGGAGGGCGGCCTCGCGAAACGCTTCCAGGATCTCCCACGACAGCCGCTGCTGTTCGACCCGCCACTCGCCGCCTTCGGCCTGGTGTTCGCCTTTGATGAAATGATCGACGTGCTTGCGGAAAAACGGCAGCACGTCGTCCCACGACCAGCCCGGCAGGCCGAGCTGGCGCCAGTGATCGTAGTCGCCGGCCTGGCCCAGCATGTAGATCATGCCGTTGATGGCCGAGCAGCCGCCGATCACCTTGCCGCGCGGATAATTGAGGCTGCGGCCGTTCAGCCCCGGCTCCGGCTCGGTCTTGAACAGCCAGTCGGCGCGCGGATTGCCGATGGCGAACAGATAGCCGACCGGGATGTGAAACCAGATCCAGTTGTCGTTGCCGCCCGCTTCCAGCACCAGCACGCGCTTGGTGGGATCGGCGGACAGGCGGTTCGCCAGCACGCAGCCGGCCGAGCCCGCGCCGACGATGATGTAGTCGAACTCGCCTTCGATGCTGGCCGCCATGTCCCCGTCCCGTCTTTTGAGGGCGCAGTTTGCGGATGCGTGACGGGCTTGGCAAATGACGCC
>CAYJPU010000100.1:0-11756 GCA_964372105.1 uncultured Undibacter sp. | reverse complement strand
TCGAGCTGGCACGGCGTGCACGGGAACGCGTGCTGCACCAGAAAGACATTGCCGCGGCGCTGGATCGTGCCCGCCGCCTGCCAGGGCTCGTGCAATCCGCCCGCCGGCCACGGCGCCCACAGGCGCGGATCGGTCGGGCCATAGAGCGCGACCGTCGGACAGCCGGACGCCGCCGCCAGATGCGTCACCGACGTGTCGGGGCCGACAAAGACCCGCGCCTTCGCGAACAGCCCGACGAGCTGCGGCCATGACAGCTGCCCATCGAGCCGCGTGACCTTGGCGCCGGTCCAGATCTCATCGAGATAGCGCCGCTCGCTTTCGGCCGGACCACCGGTCGCGAGCACCGTCAGCCCGTCGGCGGCGAGCCGTTCGGCCAGCGCGTGCCAGCCGGCCACGGTCCACCGCTTGTAGCGGAACATCGGCGCGGCATGGATCACCGCATAGTCGCCCGCCGGCAGGCCGTCGACCGGCTCCGGGCGAGGCGGCACCAATTCCGGCACCCGCGGAACGCCAAGCGCATCGGCCAGCCGCAGCATCTCCTCGACCCGATGCAGGCCGAGCGTGACCGGTACGCTGCGGTCGAGCAGCGCGTGCTTCACGCGGCCGCTGAAGCGCTCCTCCACCGGCGCCAGGCGTGCGCGCCCGGCGAGAATGGCGAAGCCGGTCGGCCGGTCGCCGCTCTGCGTGGACACCGCAAGGTCGTAGCGTCGTACCAGCCGCGCCGCGAGCGCGAGGCTCTGCGCCGCCGACGGCCGCGGCGGCATCGTCACGATGTCATTGAGGTCGGGATTGCCGGCGAGGATACCGGCGGTGTCGGCAAACACCAGCGCGTCGATCGTGGCGTCCGGCCAGGCGCGGCGCAGGCTGCGGATCAGCGGCGTGGTCAGCAACACGTCGCCGAGCCGGCGCAGCGCGATCACCAGGATGCGCGGGCTCGGCCCGAGATCGACGCGATCCGTCATGGCGCGACGTCGGCTTTGCGCGCCGCGCGGTTTTTCAACGCCACGCCGCCGGCCACGCCGACGCCGATCACATAGACCCAGCCTTGCAGGAAATCGAACAGATGCGAGTTGAACAGCGAGCCGACGACGTTCTGCACCACCACGACGAAGCCTATCCATTCCGCCAACCCGCCGCCGCGAAACAGCGTCAGATGCGCGATCCACATCGCCCACAAGATCGCCGCCCCGATCAGGCCGAGCTGGATCGCCACGGCGAACGTCTGATTGTGCGGATTGGTGGTGGCGGCGCCTTCGGCGCCGGTGCGTGCCGCCGCCTCGCGCTTGAACAGCGCGGCGATCGTGCCGGTGCCGTGGCCGATGACCGGCGCCTCGCGCACGAAGCCGATCGAGCGCTTGGCGAATTCCACGCGCTCGCCCGATGGATTGCGCGCATCGGCGGCGTCGTATGTCCGCAAGTCGGTCCAGACGGTTTCGGTGCGTAACCGCAAGTAAGGCGACGACACCCACCCCACCGCGCCGACCGCGATGGCCGCGGCAAACAGTAGGGCCATGCCGGGCAGGCTCAGCTTGCGGACGGCGAACAGCGCCAGCAGCACGACGATAACCACCAGCGCGGTGCGGCCGGTCGCGATGAACACGATATTGGCCAGCATCGCGAGCGTCACGGCGGCGAGGCCGAGCGCCCACGGCCATTGCCGGCGCTGAATTGCGTCGTAGCAAAGGTACAGCAGTCCGAAGATGCAGGTGGCGAACAGGCCGCTCTGGCTGGCGGCGTTCTTCACCGGCACGCCGTATTCGTTCGAGAACAGGGACACCAGCGACGGCCACAGCGCCAGACCATACGACACGATCAGCAGCGCGACGCATGACAGCGCATAGCCGCCGAACACCCAATTGGCGCGCTCCGAGCGGCGGAAGTGCACGAACAGCAGCGGGATCGCGAGCAGCTTGAAGAACGAGTCGACGCCCTTCCAGCGCTCATGCAGCGAGACGTCGGCCCACAGCATGCCGAGCACGCCGAGCGCGACCAGCAAGACCGGCAGGCCGCCCGAAAGCGTCAGCAGTTCGCGCCGCACCTCCGCCCAAGTCAGCGCTGGAATGAGGGCGATGAGCCACAGCACCATCAAGATGATGGTTGCGGACGTCGACCATGGCAACGAGATGGCGGTCGCGACCGCCAGGCCGTCGGCGAGACGCATCAGCTTGGTCTGGTCGATGCGTTGCAGGATCGTCAGGTTCGTCATCGTTCAACCCGCGATCCGGCCGGCGCCGACCGCCGGCGTTAGCGCAGAGAGGCCGCGCTTGGCGCGCACATCGTCGCTGCCGATGATGTCGGTGAGTTTCTGTTCGTTGGCTGAGAGCAACGCGCGGTCGGCTTCCTTGTGCCAGAGATGAATGACGCCGGTGGCGAAGGTGCCGTCCTTGCGGCGCACGCCGGCATGCAACAGCCGCACGATCAGGTCGGAGTCTTCCTTGCCCCAGCCGCTGTAGTCGGCGTCGAAGCCGTCGACTTTGTCCAGGTCGGCGCGCCACACCGCCATGTTGCAGGAGCGCGCACCCTCCCAGGCCTTGCGGCGCAGCCGTCGCAACGGCCCGAGCGGCAGGCGCAGCAAGGCCGACAGGCGATTGACGCCGCCGCGCCACCGCGCGACGATCCATTGCGCGATGCTCCAGCTTTCCGGCGCCAGTTTGTCGCGCAGCACTTTTTCGGTGAGCGCGGACGTCAGCAGCACACGGTTGCCGGTGACGAACCAGCCGGGCTCCGCGAGACGGCGATGGGTGGCGATAAAGTCCGGCCGCACGACGCAGTCGCCGTCGAGGAAAAGGCAGTAGCTGCCGCGCGCGGCCAGAATGGCGCGGTTGCGGATCTCGGCGGCGCGGAAGCCGCGGTCCTCGTGCCAGACGTGTTCGACACGGTGGCCGGCCTTGGCCTTCCAGGACTGCACCAAAGCGGCCGTGCCGGGGCCCGAGCCGTCGTCCGCCACGATCACCTCGAAATCGGGATCGGTCTGGCGCGCGAGCGACCGCAGCACCGCCTCGAGCGCGTCCTCGCGGTTGTAGGTGGTGACGATGACAGAAATCAGCTCGGCCACGGGCGCCCTGCTCTTTCGACGCGACGAGCCTTAGCCGAAGTCGCGCACGCCGACAAACCCCTAGGACGGCGCCGGCCCGCAATGGTAACGTCCCGCCCCTCTCAGCAACATGCCATTGACGCGACCGACCCCCGCAATGCCGAAAATTTCAGCCTATATCCTCAGCTACAACGAGGCGGAGAAGATCGAGGCCGCCGTCTCCACCGTGCTGTGGGCCGACGAGGTCGTGGTGGTGGATTCGTTCAGCACCGACCGGACCGCCGAGCTCGCCACCGCGCTCGGCGCACGCGTGGTGCAGGTGCCGTTCCACGGCTTCGGCGACCTGCGCAACCGGGCGCTGGAGGCCTGCCAGCACGAGTGGATCTTCAGCCTGGATTCGGACGAGCGCTGCACCGAGGAAGTGCGCGACGAGGTCCTCGCTTTGATCGAAGGCCAGCCGGCGCACGAGGTCTACTTGGTGCCGCGCCGCAGCTACATGATGGGCCGCTGGATCAAGGGCTCCGGCTGGTATCCGAACTTCCGCCAGCCGCAGCTCTTCCGCAAGGGCAGCATGCGCTACACGCTCGAGCCGGTGCACGAAGGCTACGAGAGCCTGAGCGCCAAGCCGGTCGGCGTCCTGCGCAACGCCGTCTGGCAATTCCCCTTCCGCAATCTGGAAGAGGTCATCAAGAAGATGAACCGCTATTCCTCGCTCGGCACGCCGAAGCTGGCGCACAAGCGCGTCTCGATGGCGAGCGCGGTCGGGCACGGACTGTGGTCGTTCATCAAGCACTACGTCTTCAAGCGCGGCTTCCTGGACGGCTGGGCCGGCTTCGTCATCGCCTTCGGCAATTTCGAGGGCACGTTCTATCGCTACGCCAAGCGCTACGAAGAGACGCAAGGCTGGAAGCCGCCGCCGGTAAAGCCGATCAGGCGGGAGCCTGCGCCTTGATGGAAGCGCGCAGACGCCGCAGATAATTGCGCAGCACACGGAACGGCAGGGCGAGATAGTACTTGCGGACGATCTCCCATTGGTCCGACCAATGGCGGCGCACAGCCGCGTCGCGCGGCACATACCAACCGTTGTTCTCGTACCGGCGGACCAGGCGATAGCCGGCCGACTTCAGGAAACGGTGCTTCGCCAGATCGCCGACGTGATCCTCGATCAGGATCAGCCGCGGCCGCCAACGACCAATGTCGAAACCGCGCAGCACTTCGATTTCGTGACCTTCGACGTCGATCGAAAGAAAATCGAAGCCTGCGGGCGCCTTCGCTTCTTCGAGAATGCCGTCAAGCGTGCGGATCGGCACGTCTATGACGCGCTCCGGCGTTGCGCCCGGCGCCATGCGGTCACGGTTGAGCGCCGACAACGGTCCGGCAACGTGCAGCGGCAAGGTGCGGCCCGCCTCTTCCGGCGAAGAGCAGGCGACCGCGAAAACCATGGCCGTGCGCATCGCCCGCAGCTTGTCGGCCAAGTCCGGCTGCGGCTCGACCAGGACGCCGGTCCAGCCGGATTGTTCAAGGTGCCAGGTTTGCGATCGCGCATACGGATCGTTCGCACCGACCTCGACGAAGAATCCTTTGGCTGCGCCGAAAAATTCGCCGATAAGCCGCGCTTCGTGACCTTGTGGAGCAAGCACGCCTGTACCTGTTTACTTGTGTCAGTTTCGGGTGGAGCCCCGTGAGCGCTCCACCATCGATGTCGTTGAATGTCCGGGCACGAGATCGATCAAGATAACCTCGCCGCCTAACGCTTCGACAATCTCGCGGCCGACGACCTGCTCGCGGGTGTAGTCGCCGCCCTTGACCAGCACGGTCGGCTTCACCTGCGCGATCAACTCCGCCGGGGTATCCTCCTCGAACACGACGACGAGATCAACCGCCGCGAGCGCGGCCAGCACTTCGGCGCGCGCCTGCGCCGGCTGCACCGGGCGGCCTTGGCCCTTCAGCCGGGTCACCGAGGCGTCGCTATTGAGGCCCAGCACCAGACGGTCGCAGGCCGCGCGCGCGGCGGCGAGCAGCCGCACGTGGCCGGGATGCAGCAGATCGAAGCAGCCGTTGGTGAAGCCGATGCGCAGACCTTGGGCACGCCAGTCGGCGAGATGCTCGTCGAGCAGCGCCCAGTCGAACACGATCTTTTCTTCCGGCGCGAGCGAAGCCGCCGGCAAAATGCGCGAGCGCAGTTCGGCGGCGGTCAGCGTCGCAGTGCCGCGCTTGCCGACCACCACCGCGGCGGCGGCGTTGGCGGCGCGCATGGCAGCCTCGAAGCCGGCGCCCATGGCGAGCATGGCGGACACGACGGCGACGACGGTGTCGCCGGCGCCGGACACGTCCCGCACCCGCACCGGATAGGCCGGCACGTGGACGGCGGCGCCGTCGCCGACCAGCGTCATGCCGGCTTCGCTGCGCGTGACCAGCACGGCCTCGGCCTCCAGCTCGTCGCGCAAATCGGCGGCGGCAGCCACGATCTCGTCGTCGCTCTTGGCGGCGCTGTGGGTGGCCTCGGCCAGTTCCTGCCGGTTGGGCGTGATCAGCGTCGCGCCGCGATAGATGCTGTAGTCGCGGCCCTTGGGATCGACCACCACCGGCTTGCCCAGCTGGTTGGCGGCGTCGATGACGGCGCGGATGACGCGCGGTGTCAGCGCGCCCTTGGCATAGTCGGACAAAACCACCGCGCCGGCGCGCGGCATCGCCGCGATCGCGTGGCCGATGAGGGCATCCTCGGCGGCGGCGTTGACCGGGCCGGCGGTTTCCCAATCGGCGCGCAGCAGATGGGTCGAATGATGTTCGGAGACGAAGCGCACCTTGCGCGTGGTCGAGCGCTCATCGTCGATCGCCAGTTCGAATTCGACCAACGGACTTTCGGCCAGCGCCTCGGTCAGCGCGCGGCCGGCGTCGTCGTCGCCGACCACGCCGACGAAGATGCAGCGCGTGCCGAGCGACACCAGGTTGCGCGCGACGTTGCCGGCACCGCCGATCATCAACTCGCTGCGCTTGCAGGCGATCACCGGCGTCGGCGCCTCCGGCGAGATGCGCGACACCTCGCCATAGACGAATTCGTCGAGCATCAGGTCGCCGATGCAGAGCACGGTCTGGCCGGCGAGTTCGGAGAGATGCTTGTCGAAATCGTACATGAGACTAACGAAACCGATCTTTTTGATCGAGATAGCCGGTCACATAGCGCGCGACCGCCGTCTCGAGCGGCGTGAAGCCGGTGTTGTAGCCGGCGCGGCGCAAATTCTCGACCGAGCTTTGCGTGAAGTATTGATACTGGCCGCGGATTGATTCCGGCATGTCGACGTATTCGATGTTGGGCGCGCGGCCGAGCGCCTTGAACATCGCGGTGATCATGTCGCGGAAGCTTTCGGCCTTGCCGGTGCCGACGTTGAAGATGCCGTTGACCGACGAGGCGTCGAGCAGCCAGCGCAGCACGGCGACGGCGTCGTCGACGTAGACGAAGTCGCGCCGCTGGTCGCCGTCGGCGATGCCGTCGCGGTGCGACTTGAACAGCCGCACCGGCGCGCCGCCTTTGGCGCCGTCGAACACTTTCGCCAGCACGCTCGCCATCGCGCCTTTGTGGTACTCGTTCGGGCCGTAGACGTTGAAGAACTTGAGGCCGGCCCAGTGCGGCGGCAGGTTGTCGTTCCGGCGGTAGCGGTCGACGACCACCTGATCGAACAGGTGCTTGCTCCAGCCGTACAGGTTCATCGGCCGAAGCTTGCGCAGCGCGCCGGGCGACCAGTCGTCGGCAAAGCCCTGCTCGCCTTCGCCGTAGGTCGCGGCCGACGAAGCGTAGATGAACGGCGTGCGCGCGGTGGTGCACCAGTCCAGGAGCCGCAGCGACAGCCGGAAGTTGCTCTCCATCACCAGGTCGCCGTCGGTGGCGGTGGTGTCGGAGATGGCGCCGAGGTGGATGACGGCGTCGAGTTTGCGGCCCTCCAGCCAGCGCATCAGGTCGGCGGGCGGCACGAAGTCGGCGATCTGGCGCTTGGCGAGGTTGCGCCACTTGACGTCGCCGACGCCCAAGACGTCGTTGACGGTCACGTCGGTCACGCCGCCGTCGTTGAGGCTGGCGACCACGTTCGATCCGATGAACCCGGCCCCGCCGGTGACCAAAATCATCCCTGCCTCTTGCCTCAAACCCTGGAGGTTAAGCCCATCCTTTGCCCCAGTCCGCAGAGAGGCGCAAATGATAGGGCCCGTTCCGCTGTATTTGGCGTCGGATATGGTCAAAAATTGCGGCTGGACACTCCGGGCCGGCGCGGGCTAACGCCTGTCCGCCGGGCCGGAACGGGACACCGGCGGGACGGGCTACCACCAAGAAATGAACCAGAATTCAACTAAGGCCGAACGGCCGGTCCTGATCGTCCCTTTCGTCTGGATCGGGGACTTCGTGCGCTGCCATTCGGTGGTGAAGGTGCTGCGCGCCCAGGCGCCCGGCCGGCCTGTGGACATCGTCAGCAGCAGCCTGTGCGCCCCCCTGGCCGATTACATGCCCGGGGTGCGGGGAACCATCGTCTGCGACCTGCCGCGGCGGCGGCTGGGCATCGCCCTCCAGCTCGACCTCGCCCGACGGCTACGCGCCGGCCGCTACGGCCAGGCGCTGGTGATGTCGCGCAAATGGAAGGCGGCGCTGGCCCCGGCGCTGGCCGGCATCCCGGTCCGCACCGGCTTTTACGGCGAGGCCCGCATCGGCCTCCTCAACGACCTACGGTCGGGCGAGCGCCAGTTGCCGCGCATGATCGACCAGATGGGCGCGCTCGCTCTGCCGAAAGGCGCCACCTTGCCGCCGGACTGGCCGCTGCCCGAACTCAAGGTGCCGGCCGCCGAGGTCGCCGCCTGGCGCGCCCGGCGCGGCCTTGCCGACGAGGCCCGGCCGGTCGTCACGCTGTCGCCGGGCGCGGTCGGCGCCGGCAAGGCCTGGCCGCCCGGCCATTACGCGCAACTGACAATGGCGCTGGTCAAGGAAGGCGCCTCCGTCTGGATCCTCGGCGGCCCGGGCGAGACCGCCATCGCCAAACAAATCATCGACGCCGCCGGTCCCGGCGTGCGCGACCTCACCGGCAACGATCTGCGCAACGCCGTTCTGGCGCTGGCCGCGGCCGACCTGTCGGTCAGCAACGATTCCGGCCTGATGCACGTGTCGGCGGCGATCGGCACGCCGACGGTGGCGATCTTCGGTCCCACCAGCCCGTGGCACTGGAAGCCGCTCAATCCGGTCGCCGCCATCCTCGAGCCGCCCGGCGACGAATTGGCCCGCCAGCGGGCGCGGCTCGAGGGCAACGACGCGGTCCGCCATCGTCAGACCGCCAATGTGGCCGTCGCGACGGTGCTGGACGCCGTCCACCGCGTGCTCAAGCACCGGCCTTAGGAGATCCGCACAGGCCCGCGCGCCCGGCCGGCCCCGGCCTGACGCTCCCCCGCATTCCGTGCTATCAAGCCCCATCAACTTCAGGACCGACACGACGCATGGCGAAACCGATGCCCGCCGACCAAAGCCACGAACGCGCGCAAGCCGCGATCGAATCCGGATTGCGCACGTTAGAGGCGGAAGGCAGCGGCATCGAGGCGCTGGTCGGCTCGCTGCGCAACGGGTTAGGCGCGGCCTTCGCCGCCGCCATCGAGCTGATCCGTTCGGCACAGGGCCGCGTCATCGTCACCGGCATGGGCAAGTCGGGCCATGTCGGCAACAAGATTGCCTCGACCTTCGCCTCGACCGGCACGCCGGCGCTGTTCGTGCATCCGGCCGAAGCCAGCCACGGCGATCTCGGCATGATCGCGAAGAACGACGTCGTCATCGCGCTATCGTGGTCGGGCGAAACCGCGGAGCTCAAGAACATCACCGACTATTCGCGCCGGCATAACATCGGCCTGATCGCGATGACCGCGAGCCCGGACAGCACGCTGGCGAAGAATGCCGACGTGGTGTTGGCGCTGCCGCAGGCGCGCGAGGCCTGCCCGCACAATCTCGCGCCCACCACTTCCGCGCTGATGCAGCTCGCGCTCGGCGACGCGCTGGCGATCGCACTCCTGGAAAGTCACGGCTTCACCGCGGTCGATTTCGGCATGCTGCATCCCGGCGGCAAGCTCGGCGCATTGTTGAAGACCGTCAGCGACTTCATGCACACCGGCTCGACCGTGCCGCTGGCCCCGCTCGGCGCCGCGATGTCGGACGCGCTCATCGTCATGACGGCGAAGGGCTTCGGCTGCATCGGCATCACCGGCGCGGACGGCAAGCTGGTCGGCATCATCACCGACGGCGACCTGCGCCGCCACATGCGCAACAATCTGCTCGACGCCAAGGTCGACGAAGTGATGACGCGCGGCCCGAAGACGGTGCGGCCGGACCAACTCATCAGCGAGACGCTGGAAATTCTCAACTCAATGAAGGTCACGGCGCTGTTCGCCGTCGAGGCCGGCATCCCGGTCGGCGTCATTCACGTGCACGACCTGCTGCGCGCCGGCGCGGCGTAATTTCTCTTTCACCCTCCCCACAAGGGGAGGGTAAGAAGCAAGAAGATTTGCCTCACTCCGGCGTCAGCACGCGTTCAATCCGCTTGTCGGGCACCAGCCACACCAGCGCGACTAGAATGTAGATCGCCGCGGCGACCCAGTGATTGACGAACGACAGCGCGATCGCCACGGCATAGGCCAAAGCCGATAGCTTGCCCTTGAGGTCCTTGCCGACGGCCTTTGCCAGCAACGAGTCCGGGCCTTCTTCGCTGGTAATGGCGAAGACAAGAATCCAGTAGGCGACGGCGGCCATCAGCAGCACGAAGCCGTACAGCGCCGTCGGCAGTTGCGCGAAATGGTTCTCGCCCATCCAGCCGGTGACGAACGGCAACAGCGACAGCCAGAACAGCAGATGCAGGTTGGCCCACAGCACGCCGCCAGTGACGCGCTTCACGGCGTGCATCATGTGGTGATGGTTGTTCCAGTAGATGCCGATATAGACGAAGCTCAGGACGTAGCTGAAGAACACCGGCAGCAACGGCGCGAGTACGCTTATGTCTTCGCCGTGCGGCACCTTCAGCTCCAACACCATGATGGTGATGATGATCGCCAGCACGCCGTCGCTGAAAGCCTCTAACCTGGTCTTCGGCATCGGTCTTGCCTCGCTAATTCAGCGCAAAATTCCCTCAACAGCGTTCCTCACCGCCTCGACCGACGGCGGCGCGCCGTCGGTGCCGAGCACGGCGAGCGGCCCGTTGCCAACCGGGCCGGTCAGCGCCGGCTCGCTGCCGGCAAAGATCGCGACCAGCGGCACGCCGAAGGCGGCGGCGAGATGCAGCAGCCCGGTATCGACCCCGACCACGAAGTCGGCGCCGGCGATCAGTCTGGCGACGGCGTCGAGCGGCGCGCGCGCCGGCACGCGGGCGCGCGGCAGCCGCGCGGCGATGGCCTCGCTACGCGCACGTTCCTCCGCCGTGCCCCAGGGCAGCACGAAGTCGAGCCCGTCGCGGCCGAGCGCACGGCCGAGCGCAGCCCAGTTTTCCACAGGCCACTGTTTCTCCGGCCGCGCGGTGGCGTGCAGCAGCACGGCGTAACGCGCCCCCGCCTCGCGGAAGCGCGCGCGGTCGAGCCCGAAGTCGGGCGCGCCCTGCGGCGTGTAGCCGAGCGCCAGTCCGCTCAAGATGCGGTTGCGATCGACCGCGTGCAGCACGCGGCTGACACTGTGGCGCACATCGTAGAACGGCGACGCCAGTCTCTCGCGGATGCTGGCGCGGTCGTAGCCGTGGCGGCGGCCGCGCGCGAAGCGCGCGATCATGCCGGAGCGCAAGAGGCCCTGGCTGTCGATAATCGCGTCGTAGCGATGGGCGCGGATGCCGCACAGGTTGGCCCGGATCTCGGCCAGCGTGACGGGCGAATACAGCGACCTGCGCCAGCGCCGCCACGCCACCGGAATGACGTCGCCGATTGCCGGGTGCAGCCGCACCAGCGGCGCATAGGCCTCCTCGACCAGCCACGCGAAGCGGGCGTCCGGGCGCGCCCGGCGCGCCTCGGTCAGGGCCGGCATGTGGTGGATCACATCGCCGAGGGAGGAGGTCTTGATGAAGAGGATGTCGGACATGGCGTATGAGCGCGATCCTATACCGTCGCCGCCCGAAGACCGCCATAACCAATCGTTAACAATGCCCAGCGAGGCCGCCGCCGGTTTCCACCGGTCCTAACCACTCGTTTGCGAGGACCGGCTAGAAACGCGCAGATATCATGCAAGAGGGCGTAGAGAGATGACGATCCTGGTCACCGGCGGAGCCGGCTACATCGGCAGCCACATGGTGCACGAACTCGTCGATGCCGGCGAACCGGTGGTCGTGCTCGACAACCTGTCGACCGGTTTCCGCTTCCTGCTGCCGACCGCCGTACCCTTCGTCGCCGGCTCGACCGGCGACCGCGAGCTGGTGGCCAAGACCATCCGTCAGCACAAGGTCAGCGCGATCATCCATTTCGCCGCCTCGATCGTGGTACCGGAGTCGGTGCGCGATCCGCTCGGCTACTACCGCAACAACACGATGAACACCTGCAGCCTGCTGCAGACGGCCATCGAGAACGGCGTCGGGCAGTTCATCTTCTCGTCAACCGCCGCGGTCTACGGCAACGGCTCGGACGCGCCGGTGCGCGAGGACATGGCGACCGTGCCGATCTCGCCCTACGGCACCTCGAAGTTGATGTCGGAGATCATGCTGCACGACGCCGGCAAGGCGCACGGCCTGCGCTTCGT
>CAYJPU010000099.1:0-11836 GCA_964372105.1 uncultured Undibacter sp. | reverse complement strand
TCTCGATCCAGGCTTTCACCCTGTCGAAAGAGCCGGCGGCGGTGCGTCCGGCGGTTTAGCGGTTGTGTCCCGGGCGCTGCGCAGCGCGCAAGCGGTGCGCTGCAGACCCGGGACCCCGCTTTCTTGAAAGACAACCGGGGCCCCGGATCCGCGGCGCACCATTCCGCCATAGCGCGTCGAAGACGCGCGTAAACGCGCTTATGGCTTCGTGCTGCGCCGCGTCCGGGGCACGTGGCCCCGCTTCCCGTCTGCACGAAATTGCTCTAAGCCTTGCGCCGCCTGGGCCGACAGGGTCCGGCGGAAACGACAAGGCATAGGCTCCATGAAAATCGTCGGCTTTGAAACGAACAGTGGCGTGCGGCTCGGTGTGGTCGACGGCGACAACGTCGTCGACCTGCAGGCGGTCGACGCCGGCATCCCGGCCGATCTCGGCGACTATCTGCGCGCGAGCAACGGCGACCTCAAGCCGCTCGCCGAGCTGGCCAAGAAAGCGCCGGCCTCGGCCAAGCGCCCGCTCGCCGGCCTGAAGTTCGCGCTGCCGGTGACCAAGCCCGGCAAGATCATCTGCCTCGGCCTCAACTATCTCGACCACGTCAAGGAAGGCCCGCAGAAGGACAACATCCCGAAATTCCAGTCGATCTTCTTCCGCATGCTGTCGTCGCTGACGCCGCACCTTGAGCCGCTGATGCGGCCGAAGAAGTCGATCCAGTTCGACTACGAAGGTGAGTTGGTCGTGATCATCGGCAAGCGCGCCAAGCACCTGACGCTGGAGAACGCGGCTGATTGCGTTGCAGGCTATACGTGCGGCAACGAGGGTTCGATCCGCGAGTATCAGCGCCACACCACGCAGTGGGGCATGGGCAAGAACTTCGACCGCACCGGCAGCGTCGGGCCGTGGATGGTCACCGCCGACGAATTGCCGCGTGGCGGCAAGGGTCTCAAGATCGAGACCCGGCTCAACGGCAAGACCATGCAATCGTCCAACACCGACCTGTTCATGTTCCCGGTGGCGGAATCGCTGGTCTATCTGACCGAGGGCATCACCCTGGAGCCGGGCGATGTTCTGTTCACCGGCACGCCGTCGGGCGTCGGTCACGCGCGCAAGCCGGAGCCGGTGTGGATGAAGGCCGGCGACGTCGCCGAGGTCGAGATCCAGGGCATCGGCACCCTGCGCAACCCGATCGAAGACGAGAAGTAGGGCCCGTCATTCCGGGGCGTCCGCCGAAGCCCGAAGGGCGAAGGCGGGCGAACCCGGAATCCAGAAATCTAGTCCGAGTTAGCATCTGGATTCCGGGTCTGGCGCTCCGCGCCATCCCGGAATGACAGAGTGCGCTTGACAACGGCCGGGCCATCCTCGTTCTCTGAGGAGCGATAATGAAGGGCGCGCCACAGGAGCACGCCCCGCGCACCAAGGGGGAAACGCCATGAAACGTTTATTGAAACGTACATTGAAACGTACAGTGATCGCGGCTGCGCTCGCGGCCGCTGCATTCGCGACCGCGCTACCGTCCGACGCCGCCGACTGGCCGTCCGAGAAACCGATCCGCGTCCTGATCGGCTTCGGCGCCGGCGGCGGCACCGACATCGTCGCCCGTATCATCGCACAGCCGTTGTCGGAACTGCTGAAGCAGTCGGTCGTGGTCGAGAACAAGCCGGGCGCCGGCGGTTCGATCGCGTCCGAAGCGGTCGCCAAGGCGGCGCCGGATGGCTACACCGCCTCGATGATCAGCGCCGGCCACACCGTCTCGGCGGTGATGCTCAAGGGGCTGCGCTACGACTCGGTCAAGGACTTCGCCCCGGTCGGCGAGGTGGCGCAGGGCGCCTTCGTCATCGTCGCGCGCAAGGATTTCCCGGCCAACGACATCAAGGGCCTGATCGCGCTTGCCAAGGCGTCGCCCGGCAAGCTGAACTTCGCCAGCGTCGGCCTGGGCTCGACCCAGCATTTCGCCGGCGAATTGTTCCGCCAGACGGCCGGCATCGACGTCAAGCACATTCCCTATCGCGGCACGCCGGCGGTGGTGACCGCGCTGCGCGCCCAGGAAGTCGATTACGCGGTCGAGCTGGTGCACGCCGTGCAAGGCCAGGTGCAGGCCGGCGAGTTGAAGCTGCTCGCGGTCGCCACGACCGCGCGCTGGCCGACCATTCCGAACGTGCCGACGGTCGCCGAGGCCGGCGTGCCCGGCTATGCGGTCGGCAGTTGGTACGGCTGGGTCTATCCCGCCGGCACGCCGCAGGCGATCGTCGACAAGACCAGCGCCGCGCTCCGCCAAGTGCTGGCGAAGCCGGAGATCCGCGACGCGCTCGCCAAGACCGGCGCGGTGGTGCATGTGACGAGTCCGGCCGAGTTCGGCAAATACATGGCCGACGAGGTCGCCAAATGGCACGCGGTGCGCGATAAGGCCGGGATCGCACCGAACTGACGAACGGGCAATAAAAGAAAAGCGAACGAGGGCAACATGGCCGACAAGTACAACGTGCTGGTAATCTGCGGGTCGCTCCGCCAAGGCTCCTTCAACGCTTCGGTGGCGCGCGCGCTGCCGGCGCTGGCGCCGGCGGAGCTTGCGCTGACGGCCGCGCCCTCGTTCGCCAATTTCCCGCTCTATAATTACGACGTGCACATGGCCGGCGTTCCGGCCGACGTGGACGCCTTCGCGGACGCCATCCGCGCCGCCGACGGCGTCGTCGTCGTGTCGCCGGAATACAACTGGTCGATCCCGGGCGGCCTGAAGAACGCCATCGACTGGGTCTCGAGGCTGAAGGACGTGCCGTTCAAAGACAAGCCGGTCGCGCTGCAATCGGCTTCCGCGGGGCAGGTCGGCGGGGCGCGCATGCAGTACCACCTGCGCATGGCGTTGACCTCGATCGACGCCGTGATGTTCGGCAAGCCGGAGGTGTTCGTGAACTTCGCTGCCAAGAAGATCGACGAGAAGACCGGCGCGCTCACCGACGAGCCGACCAGGGACATCATCCGTCAGCAGCTCGCGGCCTTCGCCAAGTTCATCAAGCGGGTGAAGGTGTAGGCACGGCTTTGTGTCCCGGGCGCAGCGCGGCATGAAATGACGCGCGGCAGACCCGGGACCCCGCTTTCTCAATGAAGCATCCGGGGCACGAGGCTGTCAGCTTGCCGCCCGGTTCGGGAAGATCTGCGGCCGCATCTTGGGATGGCACGGCATGGTGCGCGGCGCGTACGGCGCCTCGGCGCCTAACTCTTCCGCCGCATGCCAGGCCCAGCGCGGGTCCCACATCGCGCCGCGGCCGATGCAGACGAAGTCCGCCTTGCCGGAGGCCACGATGTCTTCCGCCTGCTTGGCGCCGGTGATGAGGCCGACCGACATCGTCGGCATGCCGGTTTCCTTGCGCACGCGTTCGGCGAACGGCGCGTTGTAGCCGGGCGCGAACGGGATCTGCTGGCGGGCGTCGACCTGGCCGCTCGACACGTCCATGTAGTCGCAGCCGAGCGCCTTCAATTCCTTGGCGAAGGCCACCGTGTCCTCGACGGTGGTGCCGCCGTCGACCCAGTCGACCGCCGACACGCGGATGCCCATCGGCTTGTCCTTCGGCCAGGCCGCGCGCATCGCCTCGAACACTTCGAGCGGATAGCGCATGCGCTTCGCGAGCGAGCCGCCGTATTCGTCGGTGCGCTGGTTGGCGAGCGGCGACAGGAACTGGTGGATCAGGTAGCCGTGGCCGGCGTGCATCTCGATGAGGTCGTAGCCGACGCGTTCGGCGCGCTGCACGGTCGCGACGTAGTCCTTGACGAGGTCCTTCATCTCGGCTTGCGTCAGCGCGCGCGGCACGTGCCAGCCTTCGCCGAAGGGAATGGCCGAGGGCGCCACCGTCTCCCAGGCGCCTTCCTCAGGCTTGAGCGGCTTGCCGCCGACGGCCGGCACAGCGGTCGAGCCCTTGCGGCCGGCGTGGCCGACCTGCAGGCCCTGCTTGGCGATGCCGTACTGCTTGCAGAAGTCGATGACGCGCTTGAGCGCCTTCTCGTTGTCGTCGGAGTACAGCCCGGCGCATTTCAGGCTGATGCGGCCGACCGGGTTGACGTCGGTCATTTCGGTCATCACCAGCGCCGCGGCGCCGAGCGAGAAACCGCCGAGGTGCATCAGGTGCCAGTCGTTGGCCGAGCCGTCGGTGGAGTTGTACTGGCACATCGGCGAGACGACGACGCGGTTCGGCAAGGTCATGCCGCGCAGCGTGATAGGGGAGAACAGAACGCTAGCCATGGAGGAACGCTTCCTTTCAGAGGAGAGGTGTTGTCAGAGTGCGAAAAGAATGCATGGCGACCACCAGACAGCAGATCGCCCAGAACACGCAGAACTCGACGCCGCCGATCACCCAGATCCAGTTGCGGGTGAGCTTGTAGGTCGCGGCGGCGGCGACCATGAGATGGATGAAGCCGATGAGGCCGAAGAGCCAGGTGTAGAGGTCGAAAAACAGCGCGGTGAACAGCACCGTCTCGATGGCGCCGGCCAGATACATCCAGAACGCCGGCGGCTTGAAGCCGACGTCGACGTAGAACTTGAGCGCGGCCGGCACCGTGAACTTGGCGACGATGTGCGGAATCAAGAACAGCGCGCAGATGATGCGCAGGATGTTGAACTCATTCAGCAGGTTGAATTTGTCGGCAAGCGACATCGGCCCCCCTTGTGGCTTTCCGCAGCGGTCGTTTCGACCCGTTGTCGCGCGGCAGGCTCGCATGTCCGGCGCGGGCCGCCAATCCCCTCGGCGTCCTTCCGGGACGCGAGCGGCCCCGGAATGACGGGCTGGAATCTCCAGCTCACAATTTTTCGCCCCTGAGCCAAGCCGCGCCTTGCGCATAGAGCGCCTCCAGCGCCGGCCCCTCGAGTCCCGGCAGGTCGCGCTTAACGTCGTAGCCGATCCTGGCCTGAAGATAAGCGAGGTGGCGGTAGCCTTCCGGGAACTGCGCCAGCAGCTTCTGGTCGAGATTCAGCTTGGCCGCCGGATCGACCGGATCGAGCCGGTCTTTCTCATAGGCGAGGCGGCGCAGCACGATGCCCCATTTGCCTGCGCGCTTCTCGACGAAGTCGTAGAAGCGGCCGGCGCACACCACGTCGCACGGCACGTTCTCGACGTTGGCGCGCTGCGAGATCGTCATCTTGGTCTGCGCGATGGCGCGCTTGCCCTTGATGTCGATGCTCATGCCGCCGAGCATGTGCATGATGCGCACGCCGCGGTCGTAGCCCTCCTGGCTGACCGTGATGAACTCCTCATAGGAACCCTGAAACCACGTCGCCCACATTTGCCCATCGGCGTGCCAGAGCGTGCGGAAACGGTCCCATTGGCGCGCGTCGCGCCACAGCACCCAGTTTTCGATCAGGTCGCGGATTTCCAGTCGGTCGGCGGTGTCGGTCGGCACGGCAAGCCCCCTCGGCTTCGGGCTTCATAGCTGATATGGAATGCGCCGTCACTGCTGGGAGTAGGCACAAAATGGCTCGGCTTGCTGGTAAAGTCGCGATCGTCACCGGTGGGGCCAAGGGCATCGGCCGGCACTATTCCATGGCGCTGGCGGCCGAAGGCGCGCGCGTCATGGTTGCCGACATCGCCGACGGCAAGGAGGTCGTCGCCGAGATCGCCACGCGCCACGGCGCGGACCGGGCGGCGTCCGTCACCTTCGACGTCAGCGACGAGGCGCAGGTCAAGGCGCTGATCGAGGCGACCATCGCGCGCTTCGGCCATATCGACGTGGTGGTGAACAACGCCGCGCTCTACGCCACGCTCAAGCCGCGCGCGCTGACCGAATACGACGTCGACACCTGGGACAAGGTGATGGCGGTCAACGTCCGCGGGCCGTTCCTGATGGTCAAGCACGTCGTGCCGCACATGATGGCGCGCAAGTCGGGCAAGATCATCAACATCACCTCGGGCGTCGCCTACAAGGGCATCCCGCGCATGCTGCCTTACGTCACCTCCAAGGGCGCCATGACGTCGTTCACCCGCGCGCTGTCGCGCGAACTGGGCGAGCACGGCATCGCCGTCAACTCGCTGGCGCCGGGCTACATCCTCAGCGACACGGGCCTCGAGAACACCCAGCACGTCGAGGAGGAGCGCGTGAAGGTGCGCAACACCCGCGCCTTCAAGCGCGACGGCTATCCCGAGGACCTCACCGGCGCGCTTCTGTTCCTGGCGTCCTCGGACAGCGATTTCGTCACCGGTCAGACCATCCTGGTCGACGGCGGCTCGGTGAACACCTGACGGACGCCGGTCCGGCGGCGGAACTTCGATCCATGAGAAATTCCGTTCAGCCCGTGACAGGACGCCGCGGACGTGGATACATGACTGTGACTGGACGCGGCGCCGGTCCGGGCTGTTCCGAAGGCCGGCAACTGCGCTAGAATAATTCCAAATTCAACTCATCGGAGCAACGCTCATGGCGGTCGCCACCGCAGAACAGACCACTCCGGGTGCCAAGCACAATCTGCAGCTCGCCCGGCAGGCCTATTACGACAAGATCTCCGGCTACCACCTGGCCCCGCTGTGGGAGGTGCTCAAGAATCACGTGACGCCTGAGCCGAAGACCCAGATCGTCCCGGCGCTGTGGAAGTTTCCGGAGATCGAGAAGCTGATGCTCGAGGCCGGCGACGTCATCACCGCCGAGGAAGCCGAGCGCCGTGTGCTGGTGCTGGAAAACCCGGGCGACCCCGGCAAGGCCCGCATCACCAATTCGCTGTTCGCCGGCATCCAGCTCATTATGCCGGGCGAGATCGCCGACGTGCACCGTCACGTCGCCTCCGCCATCCGCTTCGTGCTCAAGGGCAAGGGCGCCTACACGGCGGTCGAGGGCGAGAAGTCGGAGATGGAGCACGGCGACTTCATCATCACCGCCAACTGGGCGCCGCACGACCACGGCAACCCCGGCAAGGAGCCGGTGATGTGGCTCGACGTGCTGGACATGCCGACCATCAACCACTTCCAGACGTCGTTCGCCGAGCACTTCACCGAGAGGATGCAGAACGTCAACCACGAGAACGGCGACTCGTTCGAGCGCTACGCCACCGGCGTGCTGCCGGACGGCGCGCCGGTCAACCTCAAGCGCAGCCCGGTGATCAACTACCCTTACGCCAAGATGCGGCCGATCCTGGAGCGGCTGCGCAGGACCGGCGACGTCGACAAGCGCTTTGGTGCGCGCGTGCGCTACGCCAACCCGATCAACGGCGGGCCGGTGCTCCCCACCATGGGCGCCAACCTGTCGCTGCTGCCGAAGGGCTTTACGGGCGAGCCCTACCGCTCGACCGACGGCACCGTGTTCGCGGTCGCCGAAGGCAAGGGCACGACCGTGATCGACGGCAAGGCGTTCGAGTGGGGCGTCAACGACGTCTTCGTGGTGCCGCCGTGGAAGCGCTACCAGCACTCGGCCGGCAGCGAAGACGCGGTGCTGTTCTCGATTTCGGACAAGCCAGCGCAGGAAGCGCTCGGCATCTGGCGCGAGGGGCAGTAACTGTTTTCCCTCTCCCCGCTTGCGGGGAGAGGGTGGCGAGCGCTGTCAAGCGCGAGCCGGGTGAGGGGGCGTTTCAAAGCGCTCAGGCAAGTGAATAGAGCCCTTCACCCGATCCGCCGTCGCTGACGCTCCGGCGGATCGACCTCTCCCCGCAAGCGGGGAGAGGTGAAGGAAAATATGGCCGCGTCCCTTGGGCGCGGCCGTTTGTTTTTTGCGGCCCGTCATGGTCGAATTCACGGTCATGCGCGTTATAACCATCTGACGCGCGCGAACGGGCTTGGGAGGAAACCGATGCGGTTCGAACAGCTCACGGCCGGTCACGGTGCGCTCACGGCGGTGCGGAGCGGGCAGGGCCGCGATCTGGTCGTGCTGCATTCGCTCTTGGCCGACCGCCACGCCTTCGATCCCGTGCTGCCGGCGCTCACCGCCAATCACCGGGTGACGCTCATCAACCTGCCGGGCTTCCACGGCTCGCAGCCGCCGCTGCTGCCGTTGATGGACGCCTACGTCGCCAGCATCGAGGACGGCTTCCAGGAGTTCGGCATCGCCAGCGACGCCGTGCTGATCGGCAACGGCTTCGGCGGCACGGTGGCGCTCGCCTTCGCGCTCGCGCACCCCGAGCGCATCGCCAGACTGGTGTTGAGCGACGCCGCCGCCTGCTTCCCCGACGAGGGCCGCAAGCAGTTCGAGGTCATGGCCGGCAAGGTGGCCGAAGGCGGCCTCGGCTCGATCGCCGAGATCGCCGCCAAGCGGGTGTTCTCGCCTGGCTATCTCGCCGCGCACCCGGAGAAGATCGAGGAGCGCAAGCAGGTTCTGATGGGGATCCACCCCAAGGCCTTCCAGGCGGCCTGCAAGATTTTGCAGGAGGGCGACCTGGTGCCGCTGTTGCATCACGTGAAAGTGCCGACGCTGGTGGTGTGCGGCGAGCTCGACCAGGCGACGCCGCCGGCGCTCAACAGGCAGATCGCCGACAAGGTGCAAGGCGCGCGCTACGTCGAACTGCCCGGCTGCGGCCATTGCCCGCCGCTCGAACAGCCGGAGGCGTTCATCGGTGCGATCAAGGAGTTCGTCGGGCTGTAGACCGTTCGGCTGTCATTCCAGGGCGCTCGCCAAAGGCCGAAGGCGCTTCTCTTTTTAACCCAGTCGAAGGCCGAGCATTCCTGCAAGAATTGCAGTTGCAACGAGAGCGCCAAAACCGACGATCGAAATCGTCAGCCGATTAACGACGGCCATCCGCCAGCCATGCGTGAGAAGAATGACGCGCAACCCGCATGCAAGGTGTGACACGGTCGTTACCAAAGCAAACCAATAATAGGGAACCTGGCGGGAATTTGAGAAACTACCCAGAATGCCAACCTTGAATCCCGTCGCGAAAATCCAGTTTGTGTCGAGATTGTTTTGCCACCGGGCGACGATAAATATGACGGTCATATGAGCGAGCAGAAATGCCATTAGACCGACACCGGTAGCAACCTGCAGGGTGCGGAAGCGATCTCCGGGCGCAAATTGGCGGATCGCAGCGAGCCGCGCACCGCTGAACACTTGAAACACGAACAACGCGACTAGGATAGGCTCAACCAAATTGGCCCGATACCAGAGCCGCAGTATTTCTGTGATGGCAATATGAACTTGGGCACCAAGGAGACCAACAATATGGGTCCCCAAATGAACTATCAGAAACGTCAATAGGATGATGGCGGCCACAACGCCGTGCGCAAGCTTTAGTCTGCCGGCCCATGCCGGTTGTGGCTTTACTTTCTGCGTGCTGCCAATCGCAGCGATGCCAGCCAGGATTGCCCAGATCGGAACCCAGAGGAATCGATCGTCCAACGTCGATCGGAAACCAGCAAAAACAACCCGTTCGAATGTGTACAGTGCCGGTGCCGCAAACGCTAAGTATGTGATCCACCGGGTTCCTGCAAAACAATCCGCGCGTTCGATCGGTCTCAGAAGCATTAGATAGCTGATAATCGACGGAACCGCCGTTAACACTAAAGAAATAACTACGGCCGATGAAAACAGGAGGCTGTCGGAAGCCCCCGCATCCTTTAGCGCGGACACAGAATTATAAAAACACCAGACGGACCATGGATAGAGAAGCGCCAGGATCGGCGGGAGAACTGAGGCTGCGCGTCCTGTGAGGAAACTCCCAGCTTTGGGAAATGCATTTGATACGTCGGTTGTATTGGTCAATTCGGTCCCCCGCCGTTCGGTCGCATCGACTGTTTCACTCTTACCGTCAGTGTTTGGGCGACGAGTCTAGGTTAGTCTTACGAGTCACCTTAGTATCAGAACACGAATAACATATCAGAGGTCTAACAATATGCGCAAGGCCTGGTCGAAGTCAACGGTCCCGCCCCCCCCGGGGGAAGGCAGGCGTGGAGAAGAGGGCTATTTCGGCTATCTTCTGCGGCAGGCTGCAGGTGCATGCCGATTGCGTATGGAGCGGGCGCTTGCCGACCTCGAAGTCACGCCACCACAATTCTCGGTCCTGACGATGCTGGCTGCCTACCCGGATATTTCCAATGCCGATCTGGCGCGGTTGGCTCTCCTCACCCCGCAGACCATCAGTGTGATCATCGTCAATCTGGAGCGCGCGGGTCTCGTGATGCGGCGGCCGCATGCCATTCATGGACGCATTCAGCACTTGAAACTCAGCGACAGCGGCAAGGCCCTGCTCGCGAAGTGCAAGGTGCGAACTCAAGCGGTCGAGCGCGAATTAGCTGCCGGCCTGAAATCTTCCGAGGAGCTGACGATAAAACGATGGTTAGTTCGCGTCGCATTTGGTGAGGCTACAGAGTGATGATTGAGGTCAATCGACATATCGACATGGATGAGTATTGGGGCCTGGAGATTCCGGGCTCGAACAGTATGTGCCGTAGTTAGGCGGCTGATTGTGACGCCGCTGCTGCATCACGTGAAAGTGCCGACGCTGGTGGTGTGCGGCGAGCTCGACCAGGCGACGCCGCCGGCGCTCAACAGGCAGATCGCCGACAAGGTGCAAGGCGCGCGCTACGTCGAACTGCCCGGCTGCGGCCATTGCCCGCCGCTCGAACAGCCGGAGGCGTTCATCGGTGCGATCAAGGAGTTCGTCGGGCTGTAGACCGTTCGGCTGTCATTCCAGGGCGCGGCGCAGCAGTCCACTGCTCGGGGTAAGGCCGATTTGGTGTGGACATGCTGTCGTGTCCGCTAATGACCCGTACTCGACGTGGCAATAACCGTTAGATTAATTCTCTAGTATTAAGCGCATTTTTAATAATTGCACGCACGCAATGCTTGTCCTAAGCTATTTAGCTGTCGCTGTGGGGCGACAACATGGGGGGAAAAATGAATAGGACACTCGCAGTTGGGATTGGTTTTTTGTTAGCCGGCCCCGCTTTTGCGCAACCCAGTTCCGATTGGGAGCGGCTCGCAGCGAAAAAGTATGCGGATTGTGTGGTGATAGAGACCATGGTCACCACGGTGACTACGCCGGTTGGGGGCCGAGCTAGCGCGGGCTGTGACACAGGCGGTGGCGGAGTTAAGAGTTGCTCGGTCACGGTCGCGCCCACCCAAGCGGATTATTTTTTAGATACGACAATTGACGTGAACACCCCGTGGGTGTGCGTAAAGCTTGATGGAGATAATCCGTGCGCGTTCGTACAGGCTACTCCCATTCTCTTCAGTTCAGACACGCGAGCTACCCGCACGTTCACAACAAATTCAGATCGAGTTGCTCTTAGCCAGTCTATTCCGCAAGTGAAAAAGGAGAGTACTTACACTTTCGTTCCTCAGCCCTCGAAGACTCTTTACAGAGGAACCACTTTCGCGGTTGCTATCAAAAAGACAGCTGCGAGTGCTCGCTTTGAATGTACGTTGAGCAATGGCAATCAAGAAATATATCCAGTGTTGGACAGAAGAAATTTAAGCGACGAGATAACATGGGATAGTAAGAACGAGAATGATCCTGTGTTCAACATCATCAAATACAAGGTAACGAAATGAGTCTCGATAGAGGCCGCCTCTTTTGGCGGCCTCTTTTTTGGCGAATGTCTGTTTGTGGCACGAAGCGAACATTTCGCGACTGCAGTCGAGCGGCAGCGTTCGGGGACAAGGCGGGTATTGATGGCTGCTCGCCCGCCGACCTTATTTATGAGAGTGCTCGTGTCCCTCTCCATCGTCTTGCTAGGCCCTGTGTCAGGCTTCTACGCCTTGAAGAAAACAAGGCGTGGATGGCCGGGACAAGCCCGGCCAAGACGAATCAGAGTGCTTTCAGCACGGCTTGCGCAATCGCCGCAGTTCCGTCCTTGCCGCCATATTCCATCGGCTTGATGCCTGAGGCGTAAGCCTTATCGACCGCGCGTTCGATGCGTTGGGCGGCCTCCGCCGCCGGCGGAT
>CAYJPU010000098.1:0-11913 GCA_964372105.1 uncultured Undibacter sp. | reverse complement strand
GGCGGCATCGGTTTCGTGGTGTGGGCGCACCACATGTACACGGTCGGTCTGTCGACCGGTGCGCAGGCCTATTTCATCGCGGCCACCATGGTGATCGCGGTGCCGACCGGCGTGAAGATCTTCTCCTGGATCGCCACCATGTGGGGCGGCTCGATCGAGTTCCGCACGCCGATGATCTGGGCGCTTGGGTTCATCTTCCTGTTCACCGTCGGCGGCGTCACCGGCGTGGTGCTGGCCAATGCCGGCGTCGACCGAGTGATGCAGGATACCTACTACGTCGTGGCGCACTTCCACTACACGATGTCGCTCGGCGCCACCTTCGGCATCTTTGCGGCCTGGTATTACTGGTTCCCGAAGATGAGCGGCTACATGTACAACGAGACCATCGGCAAGCTGCACTTCTGGGTCACCTTTATCGGCGTCAATCTGGTGTTCTTTCCGCAGCACTTTCTCGGGATGGCCGGCATGCCGCGACGCATCGTCGATTACCCGGATGCCTTTGCCGGCTGGAACTATGTTTCTTCGATTGGCTCCTACGTTTCGGCCTTCGGTGTGGTCATATTCTTCATCGGCGTGATCGAGGCCTTCGCGAAGAAGCGGGTCGCCGGCGACAACCCGTGGGGTGTTGGCGCGACCACGTTGGAATGGACCTTGTCGTCGCCGCCGCCGTTCCACCAATTCGAAACGCTGCCACGGATCAAGTAAGGACACGACCGGCCGATGTCGCTCGTCAGCGAAGGCGTAGACGTTCGCAGCGCGCTTGCCGAGCCCAGTTTGGCGACGGCCGGCGACTACATCGCGCTGCTCAAGCCGCGCGTGATGTCGCTGGTCGTGTTTACGGCGCTGGTCGGACTTTCGGTCGCTCCGGGCAGCCTGCATCCGGCCACGGCGTTCACCGCGCTGCTCTGCGTCGCGGTGGGTGCTGGCGCGTCGGGTGCGCTGAACATGTGGTACGACGCCGACATCGACGCCGTGATGACCCGCACCGCGAACCGTCCGGTGCCGATGGGCCGTGTGCAGCCGGGTGAGGCGCTCGCTTTCGGCCTCACGCTGTCGGGTTTCGCGGTGATGACGCTCGGCCTGCTGGTGAACTGGTTTGCCGCCGGCCTGCTCGCCTTCACCATCTTCTTCTACGTCGTCGTCTACACGGTGTGGCTCAAGCGCTCGACGTCGCAGAACATCGTCATCGGCGGTGCCGCCGGGGCGTTCCCGCCGATGATCGGCTGGGCCGCCGTCACCGGCTCGCTGTCGCTGGAGCCGGCGCTGCTGTTCCTGATTATCTTCTTCTGGACGCCGCCGCATTTCTGGGCGCTTGCGATCTATCGCGCCGACGATTACGCCCGCGCCGGCGTTCCGATGCTGCCGGTCGTGTCCGGCGAGATCGTCACGCGCCGGCAGATCCTGCTCTACACGCTGCTGCTGGTGCCGCTCGGCATCTCGCCCTGGGCGCTCGGTTTCGCCGGCTCGCTCTATGGCGTCACCGCCACCGTCTCCGGCGCGATCATGCTGGTGCTGGCGTGGAAGGTTTTTCGCGAAAGCCGTCCGGCCGATCGCGCCTGCCGGCATTTGTTCGCGTTCTCGATTCTGTACTTGTTCTTGCTGTTCGCAACGCTCCTGGTCGAGCGCGGATGGGGCGGGCTGATGTCCCGATTGGCGGCGTGAGTGTCGGTATTCTGATGAATGAGCCGCGCAAAGACGACGATGGCATCGTGCTCACCGAGGCGCAGAAGCGCGCCCGGCGCTCGCGCTCAATAGCGCTCGCTGTCGTGCTCGCGGCGCTCGTCGTGCTGTTCTACATCATGACCCTGGTCAAAGGACCGGGCGTCCTGGTGCGGCCGATCTAGCCGGTAACCCCGATGACCGCACTCCGCCCCGACAAAAAGAAGCTGCGGCGCGACATGGTGGTCGCGGCGAGCTGCGGCGCCGTGGTGGCGCTGATGGTCGGTGCATCTTACGCGGCGGTGCCGTTCTACGACTGGTTCTGCAGGACCACCGGCTTCGGCGGCACCACCCAGGTCGCGGAAAAGGCGCCCGACCATATCCTGGAGCGCACGCTCGCCGTCCGCTTCGATTCGAACGTCATGCCCGGCCTGCCGTGGAAGTTCGTGCCGGAGCAAAACGAGATCCGGGTCCGCATCGGCGAAGTTGCGACCGTCCACTACAAGGTGGTGAACCAGACCGCGCGTGTGATCACAGCGCAGGCCTCCTATAACGTTTCGCCGCCGCAGGTTGGCGTCTACTTCAACAAGATCAACTGCTTCTGCTTCACGGAGCAGACGCTGAAGGCGGGCGAGACCCGCGAGATGGCCGTCGTGTTCTATGTCGATCCAGCGATCGTCAAGGACCGCGACCAGAACGATCTCAACACCATTACGCTGTCCTACACTTTCTACCGGCTGCCCGATGCCGCGCGGCCGGTGGCCGAGGCGCCGGACCGCAAATCAAGCAAGCTCTAAACGGGGACTGAAACGATGGCTGAGGCCCACACCAAGCATCACGACTATCACCTCGTCGATCCGAGCCCGTGGCCGGCCGTCGGCTCGCTGTCCGCCTTCATCATGGCGGTCGGCGCGATCAGCTGGATGCATCACATGTACGCCGCCGCACCGCTGGTGTTCGGTCTCGGCGTGCTGGGGGTGCTCTACACCTTCATCGGCTGGTGGCGCGACGTCATCCGCGAGGCGGAGCACGGCGGCTTCCATACCCGCGTGGTGCAGATCTCGCACCGCTACGGCATGATCTTGTTCATCGCCTCCGAGGTGATGTTCTTCGTCGCCTGGTTCTGGGCCTACTTCAACACCGCGCTGTTCCCGGGCGACCTGCACGACGTCGCCCGCCTGGCCGCGACCGGCGGCGTCTGGCCGCCGAAGGGCATCGAGACCTTCGATCCCTGGCACCTGCCGCTCTTGAACACACTGATCCTGCTGACCTCGGGGACCACAGTGACCTGGGCGCATCACGCGCTGCTGGAAAACGACCGCCAGGGCGTAAAGTGGGGACTGGTCCTCACCATCGTTCTCGGCGCCATCTTCACCTGCGTGCAGGCCTACGAGTATTCGCACGCGGCTTTCGCCTTCAAGGGCAACATCTACGGCGCCACCTTCTTCATGGCGACCGGCTTCCACGGCGCGCACGTCATCATCGGCACGATCTTCCTGCTCGTCTGCCTGGTGCGCGTGCTCAAGGGCCACTTTACCCCGAAACAGCACCTCGGTTTCGAGTTTGCCGCCTGGTACTGGCATTTCGTCGACGTGGTGTGGCTGTTCCTGTTCGCCTGCATATATGTGTGGGGCCACGGGCCTTCCGTCGCCGGCGGCCACTGAGGCTGACGCTTTCGCGCAGACTTCATGAAAGGGCGGCGGCGACGCCGCCCTTTTTATTTCGAGGATGAGTCCCATGACCGACAAGCCGTTGCAGGTCCAACTGCCAATCGCCCGCGGCCTGCTCGGCCGCTGCCCGCGCTGCGGCGAGGGCAAGCTGTTTACCGGCTTCCTGACGCTGCGGCCGCGTTGCGAGAAATGCGACCTCGACTTCGATTTCGCCGACGCTGGCGATGGGCCGGCGGTGTTCGTGATCTTGATCGGCGGCGCGCTGGTCGTATTCGCGGCGCTTATGACCGAGGTGGTTTATCAGCCGCCATACTGGCTGCACGCCGCGCTGTGGCTGCCGCTGGTGCTGCTGGTGACGCTTGCGCCCTTACGCGCGATCAAGGGTCTGCTGATCGCGTTGCAATACCATCATAAGGCCGCGCCCGGTCGGCTCGAACGCAAGGGCGACGCGTGAACGGTGCGCCGGTGAAGCGCCGCGGCGGCGTGCTCGAAGCGACGGTGCTCGCCGTTGTCGGCGTCGCCATTCTGATCGGGTTCGGGGTCTGGCAGCTCGACCGGAAGGTCTGGAAGGAAGGCCTGATCGCGGCGCTCACCGAGCGGCTTGCGAAGGCGCCGGAGAATCTGCCGCCGCGTGATGCCTGGCCGCGGCTCACGCCGGAAGCCAATGAATTCCGCCGTGTCACGTTCCCGGCCGAATTCCTCGCGGGCGAGGAAGCGCTGGTCTACGGCGCCGGCTCGTCGTTGCGCTCCGACGTCAAGGGTGCCGGCTACTGGGTGTTCGCGCCGGCGCGTCTGCCGGGCGGCAGCGTCGTCATCGTCAATCGCGGCTTCGTGCCGCTCGACCGCAAGGAGCCTACAACCCGCACGACCGGTGCGCCGCGCGGCTCCATCGACATCGTCGGCAACCTGCGCTGGCCCGAAACCCGCGGCCTGTTCACGCCGGCGGACGATACCAAGACGAATGTCTGGTATCTGCGCGATACCAAAGCCATGGCGGCGGCGAAGAAGTGGGCCGTCGCCGCACCGTTCTACATCGATCAGGAAGCGCCGGTGCCGGCGGGCGGACTGCCGCTGCCCGGCAAGCTCGAGGTGCGGCTGTCGAACAACCATCTGCAATACGCGGTCACCTGGTTTGGGCTCGCGCTGGCGCTCGCCGGTGTCTATGTCGTCTGGCTTGCCGGCCGGTTGCGCCGCCGGACATGAGAGCGTGTCATTTCTCAATATGAAATGAACACCGATATTGGCGGATGAGCGGAGCCGTGGTTTAGTGCCGCCGCATCTGGCCGGATAAAACGAAAACGACGATCGGGGAGACCGAAGAATGCTCGCAGGGAAGAAGGTTGTCGTCGTCGGAGGTTCGTCCGGCATCGGTCTGTCGACCGCCGAATTGGCCAGAAAGGAAGGCGCCGAGGTCATCATCGCCTCGCGCAATGCCGAGCGCCTGAAGGCTGCCGCCGACCGGATCGGCGCGACCGCGATCCCGACCGACGTCACCAACGACGACAGTGTCGTCAATCTGTTCCGCGCCAGCGGCCCGGTCGACCATGTGGTGGTGACCGCCGCGCAGCTCCGCTCCGGCCCGTTCAAGACCGTCTCGATGGAAGACGTGCGTGCCACCTTCGAAGGCAAGTTCTGGGGCGCCTGGCGCTGCGCGCGCGCCGCCGAAATCCGCCAGGGCGGCTCGCTCACCTTGGTGTCGGGCTTCCTCAGCATCCGCCCGCGGCCCAATTCCGCGATCGTCGGCTCGGCCAACGGCGCGCTCGAATCGCTGACCCGCAGCCTGGCGCTGGAGCTCGCGCCGGTGCGCGTGAACTGCGTTTCGCCCGGCATCATCGACACACCGATCCGCGCCGCCATGCCGGAAGCCGCGCGCAAGGACATGCTGGCGAAGATCGCGGCCGGCCTGCCGGCGGGCCGCGTCGGCCTGGCCGAGGATATCGCGCGTCAGATTCACGCCTTCATGCTCAACGGGTTTGCCACCGGCTCGATCGTCTACATCGATGGCGGCGGGGTCATCGCCTGAGGCTTCGGTATTTCGGCAGCCGGGCGAGGGGTGGGGATTTCTTGTGAAATCCCCCCGTTAAGGGCTACTGTGCCCTGAAATCCTTGTGTCCGGTCAATAAAGATCAGCCAAATCAATGCGTTATGTCTCAACCCGGGGCGAGGGCGCCCCGCTCGATTTCACCGAAGTCATGCTCGCGGGACTTGCGCGAGATGGGGGCCTTTACGTTCCTGAGAGCTGGCCGTCGGTCATGAACGCCGACATCGCCGGTCTCGCCGGCCGGCCCTATGCCGAGGTCGCGGTCGAGGTGATGCGGCCGTTCGTCGGCGCCAGCATCCCGGAAGCCGATCTCGCCCGCATGGCGCAGGAGGCCTACGGCAGCTTCCGCCATCCGGCGACCGTGCCGCTGATCCAGCTCAATCCCAGCCTGTTCGTGCTCGAACTGTTTCACGGGCCGACGCTCGCCTTCAAGGACCTGGCGATGCAGCTCGTCGCCCGGCTGATGGACCACGCGCTGGAGCAGCGCGGCCAACGCACCACCATCGTCGTCGCCACCTCGGGCGACACCGGCGGCGCCGCGGTCGAGGCCTTCCGCGGCCGTGCCCAAGTCGACGTCGTCGTGCTGTTTCCGCAAGGCCGCATCTCCGAGGTGCAGCGGCGCATGATGACGACCGCGCCGGATGCCAACGTGCATGCGGTGGCGGTCGAGGGCACGTTCGACGACTGTCAGGCATTGGTGAAGGCGATGTTCAACCACCATGCCTTCCGCGACCGCGTCCGCCTGTCGGGCGTCAATTCGATCAACTGGGCGCGCATCGTCGCGCAGGCGGTTTATTACTTCACCGCCGCGGTGGCGCTCGGCGCTCCGCACCGCAAGGTCGCGTTCACGGTGCCGACCGGCAATTTCGGCGACGTCTACGCCGGTTATGTCGCCGCCAAGATGGGGCTGCCGATCGACCGGCTGGTGGTGGCGACCAACGTCAACGACATCCTCGCCCGCACCTTCTCGACCGGCACCTACGACATCCGCGACGTGGTCGCGACCACCTCGCCCTCGATGGACATCCAGGTCTCGTCCAACTTCGAGCGCCTGCTGTTCGACGCCTATGGCCGCGACGCCGGCGCCGTGCGCGCGCTGATGGGTTCGCTCGCGCAGTCGAAGAACTTCTCGGTGTCGTCACCAGCGCTGCAGAAGCTACGCGAGCTGTTTTCCGCCGACCGCGCCGAGGAGCAGGAGGTCGCCGCCACCATTCGCGCCTGGATGCGTGAGGCCGGCTATTGCGCCGATCCGCACACGGCGGTGGCGCTGGCGGTGGCCGAAAAGGAAACGCGCGACCGTTCCGTGCCGATGGTGGTGCTGTCGACCGCGCATCCGGCCAAATTCCCGGACGCCGTGAAAGCCGCCTGCGGCGTGACGCCGGCGCTGCCGGAATGGCTCGGCGACCTGGCGACGCGCAAAGAGCGCGTCACGGTGCTGCCGGCGGATCAGGCGCAGATAGAACAGTTTGTCTTGTCGGCGTCGCGTGCGGCGCGTGAAGGAGCAGCGGCATGAGCGTCGAGATCACCCGTCTTGCGACCGGGCTTGCGGTCGTCACCGACCGGATGCCGCATCTGGAATCCGCGTCGCTCGGCGTCTGGATCGGCGCCGGCAGCCGTGACGAGCGGCCGGACGAGCACGGCATCTCGCATTTGCTTGAACACATGGCCTTCAAGGGCACCAAGCGGCGCACCGCGCGCGAGATCGCGGAATCGATCGAAGCGGTCGGCGGCGATCTCAATGCCGCGACCAGCGTCGAATCGACCGGTTATTTTGCGCGTGTGCTGAAGGCCGACGTGCCGCTGGCGCTCGACGTGCTGGCCGACATCCTGGCCGAGCCGGCCTTCGACCCGGAAGAGCTCCGGCGCGAGCAGAACGTCATCGTGCAGGAGATCGGCGCCACCGAAGACGCGCCCGACGACCTGGTGTTCGACCGCTTGCAGGAAACCGCGTTTCCGAAGCAGCCGGTCGGCCGCTCGATCCTCGGCACGCCGGAAACCGTGCGCTCGTTCAACTCGGCGAAGCTGCGCTCTTATCTCACGCGCAATTATCGCGCCCCCAACATGCTGGTGGCCGCCGCCGGCGCGGTCGATCATGCGCAGATCGTCGCCGAGGCCGAAGCGCGCTTCGGCAGCTTTGCCGGACCCGTGCCGCCGAAGCCGGAGCCCGCCAGCTTCCGCGGCGGCACGCGCGTCGAAACCCGCGACCTCGAGCAGGTGCACATCGCCATGGCGCTGCAAGGATTGCCGGTGAAGGACGAGCAGCTCTACAGCCTGCAGGTTTTCACCAGCGTGCTCGGCGGCGGCATGTCCTCGCGCCTGTTCCAGGAAGTGCGCGAGATCCGCGGCCTCTGCTATTCGATCCATGCCTTCCACATGCCCTACAGCGACACCGGCCTGTTCGGCCTCTATGCCGGCACCGACGAAGCCGACGCGCCCGAATTGATGCGCGTCGTCATCGACCAGATCGGCAACGCCACCGAGACGGTGACCGAGACGGAGGTCAATCGCGCCAAGGCGCAGATGAAGGCCGGTCTGCTGATGGCGCTGGAAAGTTCGGAAGCCCGCGTCGGCCAGTTGGCGCGCCAGATGCTGGCCTACGGCCGGCCGATCCCGCTCGACGAGATCGTCGCCAAGGTCGACGCCGTCACGGTCGCGAGCGCGCGTGCCGCCGGTCGGGCGCTGATCGATCGCGGCCGTCCGGCGATCGCCGCGCTCGGCCCCGGCCATGGACTTGAAAGCACCGCGGCGATCGCTGAAAGTCTCGTTCGCCGGGCGGCGTGACAGAGGGAGCGTTCGGCCGATGTCGCCCATGGCGTTTTTCCGCACCGTCAGCTTCGGCGAGCTCATTCCGGCGATCACCGGCGCGGGCGTCATGCTGCGCACGCCGGTGAGCAGCGACTACGCTGAATGGGCGTCGGTGCGCGAGGCGAGCCGCGATTTCCTCACCCCCTGGGAGCCGACCTGGCCGGCCGACGATCTCACGCGCAGCGCCTTCCGCCGGCGGCTCAAGCGCTATGCCGAGGACCAGCGCAACGACCTCGCCTATGCCTTCCTCATCTTCCGCAGCGACGACGGCGCTTTGGTGGGCGGCCTGACGCTGGCCAATATCCGGCGCGGCGTGGCTTTGGCCGGCAGCATCGGCTACTGGATCGGCCAGCCGTTCGCGCACAAGGGCTATATGACCGCGGCGGTCAGGGCCCTCATTCCGTTCTGTTTTGGGACACTTCGGCTGCACCGGCTGGAAGCGGCCTGCATCCCGACCAATGCGGCCTCGATCGGGCTCCTGGAAAAAACCGGTTTCCAGCGCGAAGGCTATGCGCGCGGCTATCTGTGCATCAACGGGGTCTGGCAGGACCACCTGCTGTTCGCGCGGCTCAAGGACGATCCGGCCTGAGCGCCGGCCACCAGGCCGCACTACCCCTCATCATTCGCCTTGGGCTTGCCACGCTTGGCTTGCTATAAAAGCGGGCGATAAACGTCAGTAAAAAGAGTGAGCCCAAGGACCATGCGTTCGGAGCGAGTTCGTTACGGTACGGCCGGTCTGCGCGCGGTGGCCCTCACGGGACTCGCGCTGGCGCTGGCCGGATGCGGCAGCACGAGCAGCATCCTCAGCAGTTCTCCTTTGGATTTGTTCAGGTCGTCGTCGAAGGCGACCACCAGCAACGCTTCCGCCGGCGGCGACGACGGCGCCGCAATCAGCGCCAGCGACATCGAATGCCCGGAGGTCCAGGTCCGCAACGGCGCTTCCACGCTGACGATCGGCAGCAAGCCCGGTGACGGCGAGCCGGCCGCGCTCGACGTGCGCTATCAGGGCAGCATCATCCGCATGGCGCGCGAGTGTCAGGTCAATGCCGGCGTGATGACGATGAAGGTCGGCATAGAAGGCCGCGTCATCACCGGCCCGGCCGGCGGCCCCGGTACGGTCGACATTCCGATGCGCATCGCGGTCGTTCAGGAAGGCACCACGCCGAAAGCGATCACGTCGAAATTCGCCCGCACCCAGGTGGCGGTGGCGAACGCGATCGACCGCGTGACCTTCACCTATATCGAGCCCGAGATCAGCTTCCCGCTGCCGCAACCGCTCGGCCTGATCGATTCTTACGTAGTCTATGTCGGGTTCGATCCGCTCGGCGCCAAGCCGGAGCCGAAGCGGCCGCCGGCCAAGCGCAAGCCGGCGAAGCCGAGGCAGAGCTGAGCGTCGCCACACACTCGGTTGTCATCCCCCGCGAAAGCGGGGGAACCAGTACTCCGTGTCCTCTCGATAGACTGCGGCGTACTGGATCCCGGGTCTCGCGCTGCGCGCTCGCCCGGGATGACAGCAGAATTCGACGTGGGGGGTTGTGCTCTAGCCGCTCACCACCCTCTTAGATCGACGATCGCCGTCTTGAGCGCGCGCATGTCGTTGATGACGGTGCGGGCGCCGGCCGCGCGCAGGTTGTCGGCGAGCTCGCCGCCGGCGTGGCTGCCGCCGGCGAAACCGACCACGGTCATCCCGGCGGCGACGCCGGCCGCGACGCCGACCATGGAGTCTTCGACCACGATGCACTCGCGCGGCTGCACGCGCATCTTGTGCGCCGCGTGCAGGAACAGGTCAGGCGCCGGCTTGCCCTGCGGCACTTCGTTGGCCGAGAACACGTAGGGCTCGAAGTAGCGCAGCAGGTCGGTGGTCTCCAGGCTCACGCGGATGCGCTCGAGCGAGGAGGAGGAGGCCACGCACTTCGGCCCGCGCAGCCAGGTCAAGGCCTGCGCCGCGTGACGGGTGGCGCGCAGCTCGGCGCGGAACTTCTCGATGGTGGCCTGCGCGACGGTCACGGCGAAATTGGGCGGCAGCTTGCGGCCGGCCGCGATCTCGACCTCGTTGAACATGTCGGCGGCGCGGCGGCCGGTGAAATAGCGCGCGATGACATCCGGCGTCAGCGCGAACCCAGCGCGCATGAACTCACGCGACGCGACGGCCGTGGCCAACGGCTCGCTGTCGACGAGTACGCCATTGCAGTCGAAGATGACCACAGGTCCTCCGATGGCTCGGCCGAAAAACACCCGGCCCCGCTCACGAACGCTGCGGACGAATCAGTTACGGCCAGAATAGGCGCGCCGAATCGGTAGTCAAAGACCGCGATTGCCGCACCTTGCCCACAGCGAAAACAATAGCGGGGACAACCGGGGGTGGGGCGGATTCCGGGCCCCGCCAAGCGCTTGCGGCTGCCCCCAAAAGAAAATGGCCGGGGGTGCCCGGCCATTTTCCGATCCGACGGCGCCTGGCGCGGTCAGTTCAATTTCTTGCGGACGTCCTCGATGCCCTTGGCGATCAGCTCGCCGGCCAGCGGACCCTTGGCTTCCTGGGTCAGGATGCGCTCGGCGGCGGCAACGGCCGCTTCCGCGGCGGCGGCCCGCACGTCGGCGGCGGCCTGGGCCTCGGCCTGGGCGATCTTGGTCTCGGCCATCTTGGTGCGGCGCGCGACGAATTCCTCGATCTTGGCCTTGGCTTCGACCGCCATGCGCTCGGCTTCCGCCTTGGCGCCGGTGATGATGTCCTGCGCCTCGGCCTCGGCTTGCTGCCGTCTGCGCTGATAGTCGGCCAGCAGCGCCGCCGCCTCGTCCTTCAGCTTGCGGGCCTCGTCAAGCTCGGCCTTGATGCGGGCGGCCCGGTCGTCCAGCGACTTCGCGATCATGCGATGGACGCCGAGGTAGCCCATGCCGGCCACGAAAATGACGAAGGCGACCGCAACCCAGAATTCGGCGTCGTTGAGCAGCTTCAACACGGTTGCCTACCTCAGCCTTTGAGTGCTTCGTCGACCGCGGCGTCGGCGGCGGCATCGCTCGGCAGCTTGCCGATCAGCCGTTCGACGATCGCCTTGGTGGCGTCGCTGGCGATGGAGCGCACGTTCGCCATCGCGGCCTGCTTGGTGGCGGCGATGGTCTTCTCCGCCTCGGCGAGCTTGACGTTGAGCGCGTCTTCCAGCGACTTGGCCTTGGCGGCCGCTTCGACCGCCTGCTTGTCGCGGGTTTCGTTGGCGATGGCCTGCGCGCTGGCGCGGGCGTCCGCCAGCGCCTTCTCGTAGGCCGCCAACGCCGCGTCCGACTGCGCCTTGAGCGCGCCGGCCTCGGCGATGTCGCCATCGATATGCTTCTGACGGCTCTCGATGATGCCGCCGAGCTTCGGCAACGCCACCTTCGACATCAGCACGTAGAGCACGACGAAGGTAATGGCGAGCCAAACCAATTGCGAAGCGAACGTCGACGAATCGAAGGGCGGGAAGGCGCCCTTGTGACCCTGGCCGGACGGCACTTCGGTGTGGGAGTTGGTTGCCATTGGCGACCCTCAGCCGGCTTGTCGGCTTACAGCGCGAACAGGAGCAGCAGCGCGATCAGCAGCGAGAAGATGCCGAGCGCCTCGGTCACGGCGAACCCGAAGATCAGGTTGCCGAACTGGCCCTGAGCGGCCGACGGATTGCGCAGCGCGGCGGCCAAATACTGGCCGAAGATCGCGCCCACGCCGACGCCGGCGCCGCCCATGCCGATGCAGGCAATGCCGGCACCGAT
>CAYJPU010000097.1:0-11918 GCA_964372105.1 uncultured Undibacter sp. | reverse complement strand
GTTGCACCCCGTGCTCGAACCGCCCCGATGCCATCGCCGCCTTTGTCGAACGCCTGCGTGCCGGTTCGCCGGTCGAGCGCATCGTCATCGAACCGACCGGGGGTCATGAAAAACCGCTGGTGCGAGCGCTGCGTCGTGCCGGGTTTATAGTCGAACTGGTGCACACATCCCGTTTCAAGGCCTATCGCGAACTGGTCGGCGCCAGGGCCAAGTCGGACACGTCGGATGCCCGCCTGCTCGCCGCTTACGCGGCCGCCCCCGACGAAGTGCGAGGCCGCAAGGCCAGTCATGTCGTGCTGCCCGAAGATACCGGACGTGAACAATTGGCCGAACTCGCCGCCCGCCGCGAGCAGCTCAAACAGATGATTCATGCCGAGAATTGCCGTCTGGCAATCGTCCGCAATGAAGAGATCCGCCGGGAAATCGCGCTTCACCTGCAAGCCTTGCAGACTTCGGCAAAAGCCGTCCGCGCCGCCATGATGCGCCTGGTGCGTCAACGCGACGACCTCGCCAGAGCCAAGAAACTGCTCAAGACCATCAAAGCGATCGGGGAGGTATCCGCGCTCACTATGCTGGCAATGCTGCCGGAACTCGGCCGGATCGACAACAAGGCCGCCGCCGCTCTCGTCGGTGTGGCCCCCTTCGTCCGCAAGAGCGGAACCATGAATGCCCCGGCACGCATCTTCGGCGGGCGGTCCGCCGTCCGCAACGTCATCTACATGGCCGCCGTCACGGCCGCGCGACACAATCCCGTTCTCAAGCCATTCTACGAACGTCTCATTGCTGCCGGAAAGCCGATCAAGGTCGCCCTCGTAGCCGTCATGCGAAGGCTCGTCGTCTTCGCCAACGCCGTTCTCAAATCCGGCCAGCCCTGGAAAGGGGCTATTCCTGCTTGACAATAGACACGGTAGATCCCGGGTCTCGCTCGCTATCGGTCGGTCGCCCGGGACGACAGCGGAGTGTTTCAGCACGCGTTCATGCTATAACGCCCGCCAAGTTTGTCGGGAGCCCCGCCATGTCCACCGTCCCCACCACCGCCGAGCGTCCGGCCGGCAGCGTCGATCCGAAGCTGCTGGAAATCCTGGTCTGCCCGCTGACCAAGGGCCCGCTGGAATACGACGCCGACAAGCACGAGCTGATCTCGCGCAAGGCCAAGCTCGCCTATCCGATCCGCGACGGCATTCCGATCATGCTGCCGGAAGAAGCGCGGCGGCTGGAGTAGAGGCAGCCTTCGGCTGTCATCACCCGCGAAAGCGGGTGATCCAGTAAACACAGCCGGTGCAATCTATCGACGACAGGGAGTACTGGATGCCCGCTTTCCGCCTTCGCGCTCCGCGCTTCGGCGGACTCAGCCCGAACCCGTCGAAGCCTTGGCGGAGACGGGTCGCGGGCATGACAGTCACGGGTGGAAGGAACCGACCGATGCTGAAAATCTGGGGCCGCAACAACTCGGTCAACGTGCAAAAGGCGATGTGGGCGGTGGGCGAGCTCAAGCTCGAACACACGCGCATCGACGCCGGCGGCGCCTTCGGCCAGACCAAGGAGCCGAAATATTTGGCGATGAACCCGAACGGGCTGGTGCCGACGCTGGAGGAAGACGACGGCTTCCTGCTGTGGGAATCCAATGCGATCGTGCGCTATCTCGCCGCCAAGCACGACAAGGCCGGCGTGCTCGAGCCGAAGGACCCGAAAGCGCGCGCGCTCGCCAACCAGTGGATGGATTGGCAATTGTCGGTGGTCGGCCCGGCGATCACCCCGGCCTTCTGGGGCTTGATCCGCACGCCGCCGGAAAAGCGCGACATGGCCGCGATCGAGGCGTCCAAGAAGAAAACCGTCGAAGCCATGACGATGCTGAACGAACGGCTCGGCAAGACGCAATTCGTCGCCGGCGACGCCTTCTCCTACGGCGACATCCCGGTCGGCGCCATGTGCTTCCGCTTCCGCCAACTGGTGCCGGAGCGGCCGTCGATGCCGCATCTCGACCGCTGGTATGACGCGATCTCGGCACGCCAGGCGTTCAAGGATCACGTCAGCAGCGTGCCGCTGACGTGAGTCCGTAGTTGTCGTCCCCGCGAAAGCGGGGACCCAGTACGCCGCTGCCTCACTCCGCCTCATCCTGAGGAGCATCGCGAAGCGATGCGTCTCGAAGGATGTGGCGGCCTCATGGTTCGAGACGCCGCGCTCCGCGCGGCTCCTCACCATGAGGCATCAAACCCCCTCGCCCTTCAACAGCTTCGGCACGTCGCCGGTAAAGCCGGCGGCCTCGCGGATAAACACGCGCTTGAGCGCCGGCAGGCGCTCGACCATGCCGAGGCCGATATCGCGGGCGAGCCGCAGCACGTCGGAATGGTTGGAGAACAGTTTGTTCAGCCCGTCGGTCGCGACGCCCATCGCCACGGTGTCGAACCGCCGCCAGCGCTGATAGCGCTCCAGCGCGTCGGCTGAGCCGATATCGAGCCCGAGCCGCGCCGCGTCCGCGACCGCTTCCGCCAACGCCGCGACGTCGCGCAGGCCCATGTTGAGGCCTTGGCCTGCGATCGGATGAATGATGTGCGCGGCATCGCCGATCAGCGCCAGCCGCTCGCCGATGAAGCTGCGCGCGGTGAACAGCCCGAGCGGAAACGCGCGCCGCGGCCCGACCACTTTCAAATCGCCGAGATGCAGGCCGAAGCGCTTCTCGAGCTCGTCGTGGAATGCGTCGTCGGGCAGCGCCACCATGCGCTCGGCTTCGCGCGTGGTCTCGGTCCAGACGATCGAGGCGCGGTTGCCGGTGAGCGGCAAAATCGCGAACGGTCCGGACGGCAGGAAGTGCTCTTCGGCGCGGCCGTTGTGCGGACGCTCGTGCGCCACGGTGGTGACGATCGCCGACTGGTCGTAACTCCAGCCGTGGGTCGCGATGCCGGCCTGCTCGCGGATCTGCGACTTGCCGCCGTCGGCGCCGACCAGGAGCCGCGCGGACAGCAATGCGCCGTTGGCGAGCCGCACGTCGACACGGTTCTTGCCGTGTTCGAAGCCTGCGACCGCGGTGGCGCGCAGGTCGATGCCGAGCTCTTTGGCCTTCGCGACCAGCGCATCGACCAGCAGCCGGTTCTCGACCATGTGCGCGAACGGCTCGCCTTCTTCGACCTCGCCGGCGAAGGTGAGAAACGTCGGCCGCACGATGTCGTCGAGCTTCGAGTCGGTTACCACCATGTCGAGGATCGGCTGCGCTTTTTTCTCGACCGCCTGCCAGACGCCGATCGCTTCGAACAGGCGGCGCGCGGCGGCCGCGATCGCCGAGGCGCGCGGGTCCTTCGACTTCTCGTGCGCCAGCGCCGGATCGGCGACCGTCACCGTGAAGCTGTCGCCCAGGCCCTGGCGCAACGCGATGGCGAGCGCCAGGCCGGCAAAGCCCGCCCCGCCGATCACCACGTCCCGCCGCTGGCGCTTGCCTGCCGTCATTCCGATTCCTCGCGCCGATTCCTCGTGCCAAACCGCCCTGGCCGGGCCGGCGCCACTTCCCCAGTCCCCGCCGCAACGCAGCTAGTCTAATACATTCAAATACTTGTGACTGCCTGCGAAATTTTGTCGCCGGCCCGATACAACGGCGCAATATTAGACTAAAGTATAAGCCGTTCGGGATTCGATAGGTCCGGAACGCCGGGTCCTAGGTCCCATCAGCCAATGGAGGAGTCCATGGCAACCGAAACCCCAGTCACTGAAAGCCAAAGCAACATGACGCAAACCCTGATTTGGGTGGCGGCCATGATCGTCGCCGTCGCGGCACTGGCTTATTTCGCGACCTGACGAATGCACCAAGAGCTCGCGCGCTGTTGCGCGCGGCGGAGTGATGACGGGCGGCGGATCTTCCGCCGCCCGCAGTCTTTTGGGCAACTTGACTTCACGCCATCCAGCGGCGTCACTGGCCTGACCGCCAAACGGAACTTCTTCGCATGACCTCTGCCGTCGACGACCTCCTCGCCATCCTCGATCTCGAACCGCTGGAAGTGAACCTGTTTCGCGGCCGCTCGCCGCAGACGAACTGGCAGCGGGTCTATGGCGGGCAGGTGATCGGGCAGGCGCTGGTCGCGGCCGTGCGCACCGTCGAGACCAGCCGGCACCCGCATTCGATGCACGCCTATTTCCTCCTGCCCGGCGACCCCAAGGTGCCGATCATCTACGACGTCGATAGCCTGCGCGACGGCAAGAGCTTCACGACGCGCCGCGTCACCGCGCGCCAGCACGGCCATGCGATCTTCTCGATGCTGGCGTCGTTTCATGCCGACGAGCTGGGCCTCGACCATCAAGCCGAAATGCCGAACGTGACGCCACCGGAAGAACTTCCCGACGAAGCCGAGATGCGCAAGACCACGCTGCCGATGATGCCCGATCCGGTACGACGTTACTACGAGCGCGAACGTCCGATCGAGATGCGGCCGGTCGAGTTCGACCGCTACGGCGGCAAGAAATACCCCGACGGCCGCTTCCATCTCTGGTTTCGCGCCACCAGCCGGCTGCCGGATGATCCGGCAATCCATCAATGCGTGCTGGCCTATGCCTCCGACCTGACGCTGCTCGACGCCTCGCTCTCGCGGCATGGCCGGACGCTGTATGAAAACAAGTTCATGGCCGCGAGCCTCGACCATGCGCTGTGGCTGCACCGGCCGTTCCGCGCCGACGACTGGCTGCTGTACGCGCAGGACTCGCCCAATTTGCACGGCGCACGCGGCTTTTCGCGCGGCCTTATCTTCACCCGCGACGGCACCCTGGTCGCTTCGGTCGCCCAGGAAGGCCTGGTGCGCGAGCGGCGGGAATGACGTGGATGGGTATGACAGGGACCTCACCACAGCGATGACCCCCTCCCCAACCCTCCCCCTTTCAGGGGGAGGGAGACATCGCCTCACGACCTTCCTCCCCCTGAAAGGGGGAGGAATGAGGTGGGGGTCAACCTTCGCGGCGTGTTTGTTCGCAGCAGCGATAATTCTTGAGTCGCCGGCCCTCGCCGCCGCCGGCCGCGAGCCGCCGCCGGAAGGCAGCATCCAAAGCGCGCCGCCGCAATACACGCGCTTCACCACCGCCGAACTGACCCGCGGATTTCTGGCGCTGGCCTTCGGCTCCGACCTGCGCATCGGCGCGCGCCCGCGCGGCATCCGCCGCTTCGATCATCCGATCGCGGTGCGGGTGATCCAGGGCGGCAGCGTCGACCGGGTCGCGGCCATGCGCGCGGTCGTCGAGGACTATGCGCGGCAGGCGCCGGCGCTCGGCCTGTCGCTTGCGGACGGCACGCAAACGCACGACGTCGAAGTGCGGCTGATCGACGAGAAGGATTTCAAGTCGGCGCTCGAAGCCGCCTTCGGCGCCAAGGTGACCCGCGACTTCGTCGCGCGCACCGATCCGCAATGCATGACTAGCGTGAAGTCCACCGCCGACGGCGACATCGTGCGCTCGGTGTCCTTCGTCATCGTCGACAAGGGCGACGACGTGTTCTTCGACTGCGCCTATCACGAACTGCTGCACGCCTTCGGCCTGTCGAACCACGACCAGCGCAACCCCTTCACCACGCTCAACCAGCGGCGCATGGTCGGCTACCTCACCGTCTACGACCGCGCCTTGCTGACGCTGCTGTACGACCGCCGCGTCACCCCGGGCATGACCGCCGCCCAGGCGCGGGTGGTGTTGCCGGAGGTCATCAAGGACCTCGGGCTGACCAAGGACGGCAAAGGGCCGCGATAAGGCAGTGGTATTGACCTAACCTGCCTGCGGAATCTGCCTGCGGAAAAGCCGCTTGCCTGTGCGTGCGGCAATATTTGCGCTTAAACTCTGGGCCTTCTGTCGCTACCTTAGGCATCCGAGCCCGTGCCGGCTTCCGCCGGGGCGGGCTTGTCGTGTTTGCACGCCGTTTCAGCCACTGCCGGGGGATGCCATGAAGCTCGTTATCGCCGTCATCAAGCCATTCAAGCTCGACGAGGTGCGCGACGCGCTCACCCGCATCGGCGTCCACGGCATGACCGTGACCGAGGTGAAGGGCTACGGCCGGCAGAAAGGCCACATGGAGATCTACCGCGGCGCCGAGTACGCCGTGAACTTCCTGCCCAAGGTGCGCATCGAATGCGCGGTGTCCAGCGAGCAAGTCGACCAGGTGGTGGAGGCCATCTCGACCGCCGCCAAGACCGGGCAGATCGGCGACGGCAAGATCTTCGTCACGCCGGTCGAGCAGGCGGTGCGCATCCGCACCGGCGAAACCGACGTCGACGCGCTCTAACCAAGACAATTTCCGGGGGGACATCCAATGACACAAGCGTTCAAGCGCTTCGCCACGGCGCTCGCGCTCGTCGCGACAATGACGGCCTCGCCTGCCTTCGCGCAGACCACTGCTGCCAAGATCGACGGCGCCGACACCGCCTGGATGATCGCCGCCACGGCGCTGGTGCTGATGATGACGATCCCGGGCCTGGCGCTGTTCTACGCGGGCATGGTGCGCAAGAAGAACGTGCTCGCCACCATGGCGCAGTCGCTCGCCGCCACGTTCCTGGTGTCGATCCTGTGGGCGGTCCTCGGTTATTCGCTCGCCTTCACCGGCGAGGGCGCCTTCATCGGCACGCTCGAGCGCGCCTTCCTGAACGGCCTCACGATCGACTCGATCTCGCCCTTCGCCAAGACCATCCCCGAAAGCCTGTTCATGCTCTACCAGATGACCTTCGCGGTCATCACGGTGGCGCTGGTCGCCGGCTCGGTCGCGGACCGCCTGCGTTTCTCGGCCTTCTTGCTGTTCTGCGTGTTCTGGCTGTTCCTGGTCTACGTGCCGCTGGCGCACTGGGTGTGGGGCGGCGGCTTCCTCGGCGCCTACGGCACCATCGATTTCGCCGGCGGTCTCGTCGTGCATCTCAACGCCGGCATCGCCGGCCTGGTGGCGGCCTATGTGGTCGGCGCGCGCCGCGGCTACGGCCACGAGAATCTGGCGCCGTTCGATCTGTCGCTGGCGGTGATCGGCACCGGCCTGTTGTGGGTCGGCTGGTTCGGCTTCAACGGCGGCTCGGCGCTCGGCGCCAATGGCCGCGCGGTGATGGCGATCACCTCGACGCATTTCGCCGCCTGCGCCGGCGCCTTCACCTGGATGGCGCTGGAATGGTGGACGCGCGGCAAGCCGTCGGTGCTCGGCATGATCTCGGGCGCGGTCGCGGGGCTCGGCACCATCACACCGGCCTCCGGCTTCGTGCTGCCGATGCACGGCATTCTGATCGGCGTCGTCGCCGGCGCGGTCTGCTTCTGGGCTTGTACCTGGCTCAAGCGCAAGCTCGGCTATGACGACTCGCTCGACGTGTTCGGCGTCCACGGCATCGGCGGCCTCACCGGCACCCTGGCGGCCGGCGTGTTCGCGGTCGGCGCGCTGTCGGCCTCGCCCGAACTGCCGGGCGGCGTAAAAGGTCTGATCGAGGGCAACCCGCAGCTGGTCCTGGCGCAGCTCTACGGCATCGGCGTCACGCTGGTGTGGTCGGGCGCGCTGACCTTCCTGATCCTGAAGTTCATCGGAGTCCTGGTACCGCTGCGCGTGCGTCAGGAAGACGAGGTCATGGGGCTCGACGTCAGTCAGCACGGCGAAGCTCTGCAATAGCCAAGACAATCAGACCGCGCCGGCTCAAAACCGGCGCGGATTTGATCACGTCCGGTTTACTGACTATTTTTTGACCATCCTGCTTATTTCTTGGCGCAATTCTGAGCGCCATCCCTGAGTGGTGTCCGCGCGGTCCGACGCGCTTTCCGATTCGGCTAATTGAATCAGCCTGCTAGCGCCCTCGCGGCGATCTGGCACGGCGTTTGATTCCCTTTTCGCGGTCATGCCTGCGAAGCGAGCTTTGCTGGTGGGGCTCAGTGAAACCGCCCGCACTGCGTTCGTAACAAAGGGGCTCAAGCGGGGATCGAATCCATGAAAATCGTCATGGCCATCATTAAACCCTTCAAGCTCGACGAGGTCCGGGACGCTCTGACCTCCATCGGCGTGCAGGGGCTGACTGTTACCGAGGTCAAGGGATACGGGCGTCAGAAGGGGCACACGGAAATCTACCGTGGCGCCGAATATGCGGTGAGCTTCCTCCCGAAAATCAAGGTGGAAGTCGCGGTGGCATCCGACCAGGTCGACAAGGTCGTCAGCGCCATCACCGGAGCCGCCAAAACCGGACAGATCGGCGACGGCAAAATCTTCGTCTTCGCCATCGACCACGCCGTGCGCATCCGCACCGGCGAGACCGACGCTGCGGCGCTCTAGCACCCGCGAATTCGCTTTCACAGGAGTAGACCATGACGTTCAAACTTAATTCCCGTGTGGTGTGGGGGCTCGCCGCTCTCGCCGCCGGCGTATTGATTTCCGACTGGGCGTTAGCCCAGGCGGCCGCTCCGGCGGCGGCGCCGCCGGCCGCGCCCCCGGCGCCGACCTTCAACAAAGGCGATAACGCGTGGATGTTGAGCGCCACCGTGCTCGTGCTCTTGATGACGATCCCCGGCCTCGCGCTGTTCTACGGCGGCCTGGTGCGTTCCAAGAACATGCTGTCGGTCCTGATGCACGTCTTCTACTCCGTCTGCATCGTCACCCTGATCTGGGTGATCTACGGCTACAGCCTGGCCTTCACCGGCGGCTCGCCCTTCATCGGCGGCCTGTCGAAGGCGTTCCTGACGGGCGTGACGACCGACTCGCAAGCCGCGACGTTCTCGGCCGGATCGACCATCCATGAGCTGATCTACATCTGCTTCCAGCTGACCTTCGCCGCCATTACGCCGGCGCTGATCGTCGGCGCCTTCGCGGAGCGCATCAAGTTCTCCGCGGTGGTGCTGTTCCTGCCGCTGTGGGCGACGCTCATCTACTTCCCGATGGCGCACATGGTTTGGTACTGGGCCGGCCCGGACGCGATCGTCGAAGCCGCCAAGGTCGTGGCCGCCGCCGCTGACGGCGCCGCCAAGACCGCCGCGCAGGCCAAGCTGGACGAAGTGCTCGCGGACGCAGGCCAGATCTTCCTGTGGGGCGCGATCGACTTCGCCGGCGGCACCGTGGTGCACATCAACGCCGGCATCGCCGGCCTCGTCGCCGCCATCATGCTCGGCAAGCGCACCGGCTACGGCAAGGACTCGATGGCGCCGCACTCGCTGACGCTGTCGATGGTCGGCGCCTCGCTGCTGTGGGTCGGCTGGTTCGGCTTCAACGCCGGATCGAACCTCGAAGCCAATGGCGGCGCTGCGCTCGCCATGACCAACTCGTTCGTCGCCACCGCGGCCGCTGCGCTGTCGTGGATGTTCGTCGAATGGATGGTCAAGGGTAAGCCCTCGCTGCTCGGCGCGATCTCCGGCTGCGTCGCCGGTCTGGTCGCCGTCACGCCCGCCTGCGGCTTCTCCGGCCCGATGGGCGCGCTCGTGCTCGGCCTCGTGGCTGGCGTGGTCTGCTTCCTGGCTGCGACCTCGCTGAAGAACGCCTTCGGCTACGACGACTCGCTCGACGTGTTCGGCGTGCACTGCGTCGGCGGCATCCTCGGTGCGCTCGCGACCGGCATCCTGGTCAACCCGGCCCTCGGCGGCACGGGCATCATGGACTACGTCGCCGGCAAGATCGCCGACTACGACCTGACCACGCAGATGATCGCTCAGGGCAAGGCCGTGGTGACCACGTTGATCGTGTCCGGCGTCGGCACCGCGATCATCCTGAAGGTCATCGACCTGATCGTCGGCCTGCGCGCGCCGATCGAAGCCGAACGTGAAGGCCTCGACATCGCCGCGCACGGTGAACGCGCTTACAACACGTAAGAGCTAGCGGAAGGGGCGGAAACCCGGCACTGTCCCTCCCGTAAGAGGCCCCGGTTCGCAAGAACCGGGGCCTCACCTTTTTTGGAGCGCCGTTGTTGCGTCACCGCTCGCCTGCGCCGCGCGCATCAGCCAGGCGCGGAAGGCGGCAAAGCCCGGCTCATCGGCGCGGGCGGAATCGTAGACGAGATACCAGCGCTCGCCTTTCGGCACCGACAGCGCAAAGGGCGCGACCAGACGGCGGGCGGCGAGATCGTCGTCGATGTACGGGCGGATGCCCATGGCGACGCCAAGGCCGTCGCTGGCGGCCTGCAACGCCTGACCGTAAAATTCGAACTGCGGTCCCTTGAGCGCGACGCGCGGCGCGCCCGCCGCCTTCAGCCAGCGCGGCCAATCGTCGGGCGCGTGCGCCACCCGCAACAAGGTCGCGTTCTTCAAGTCGGCCGGCGTCTTCAGATGCACCGCAAGCGACGGCGCGCACACCGGCACCAGGTCGGCGGCGAACAACGGTTCGGCGGCGAAGCCCGGCCAATCGCCGTCGCCGAGCGCGATGCCGCAACTCCAGTCGGCGGCGAACGGCGCGGCGGCGCCGCCGGTCGTGATGCGCACGTCGATGTCGGGCTGCTCCTTGTAGAACGACGCCAGCCGCGGAATGAGCCAGCGGATCGCGAAGGTCGGGCCGACGCCGACCGTCACCGACGGGCTCGCGAGCGCGGTGACCTGCGCCGTCAGATGCGCGAGCTGGTCGAAGATCTGCGTCAGCCCGGCCTGGTACGTGCGCCCGGCCGGCGTCAGCGCGAGACCGTTCGGCTTGCGCTCGAACAGCGCCAGGCCCATGCGCTCCTCCAAGAGCCGCACCATGCGGCTGATCGCGGCCGGCGTGACGTTGAGTTCAGCGGCCGCGCGGGCGAAGCTGCCGGTGCGGGCGGAGGCCTCGAACGCCTTGATGCCGTTGAGGAAAGGCAGTTTGCGCATCGGCAACCCTTAAGAAAACTGAGCCTGAGGCTCAGCTAACGCCGTTTGCCGGGGGCCGGCAAGCGACGCAAACAGACGGCGGAGGAGTCCGATGTCCGCTGCCCTTATGATCGCGCTGGCCGTTTGCATGGTCGCGACCGCTTTCCTGTCGGGCATCTTCGGCATGGCCGGCGGCCTGATCCTGATCGGCGTTCTGCTGGCCCTCATGCCGGTCCCCGAGGCCATGGCGCTGCACGCGGTGACGCAGATGGCGTCGAACGGCTGGCGCGGCCTGCTGTGGTGGCGGCATGTCCGGCCGGGCGCGGCGGTCGGCTATCTGCTCGGCTGCGCCGTGGCGCTGGCCGGCTGGTCGCTCGTTCGCTACGTGCCGGACAAGGCGATAGCGATGCTTTTCCTGGGGCTGATGCCGTTCGCCGTCCGCCTGCTGCCGGTGCGCCTCAAGCCGGACGCGGAACGGCTCGACCACGGCATTTTCTACGGCGCCATCTGCATGAGCTCGATGCTGCTCACCGGCGTGGTCGGGCCGCTGATCGACACGTTCTTTCTCGGCGGCAGGCTCGGCCGCCGCGAGATCGTGGCGACCAAGGCGTTCTGCCAGACCGCCGGCCACACGGCCAAGCTGTTCTACTTCACCACCTTCGCCGCGCAGGCCGCGGTCGACTCAACGATGATGGCGGTGGCGATCGCCTGCTCCCTCGTTGGCACCACAGTGGCGCGCCGCTTCCTGGAAGCGATGAGCGACACGCAATACCGCACCTGGACCTGGCACATCATCACGGTGGTTTGCGGCTTCTACGTCTTGCAGGGGCTTTATCTGCTGGCGGTACCGGCACTGGAGGCGGCACGGTGACGGCGAAAGCGCCCGACCGCGCGCTCGACAGCCTGGTGCTCGATCTGCTCGAGTGGCTCGCGAAAGAGCCGCGCACGTATGCGCAGACCATGGAGGTGTGGCGCACCTCGTGTCCGCGACTTGCCGTTTGGGAAGAGGCCGTCGATCGCGGTCTCGTGGCGCGCAAGCCGGCACCCACCAGCGGCATGCGCATCGTGGTGACCGGCGAAGGCCGCAGCTTCCTGACGCGCAACGGAAGATTGCCTGGGGCTTAGATCACGTTGGCTTTAGATGAAAGGACTGCCACGAGCAGAGCGCACTCCCTCTCCCCGTTGGGGAGAGGGTTGGGGTG
>CAYJPU010000096.1:0-12086 GCA_964372105.1 uncultured Undibacter sp. | reverse complement strand
GCGACGTCGTGGTGGGCGCGCTATTGGGCGCCGACGAATTCGGCTTCGCCACCGCACCGCTGATCGCGGCCGGCTGCATCATGATGCGCAAGTGCCACCTCAACACCTGCCCGGTCGGGGTCGCGACCCAGGACCCGGTGCTGCGCAAGCGCTTCAAGGGCCAGCCCGAGCACGTCATCAACTACTTCTTCTTCGTCGCCGAGGAAGTGCGCGAGATGATGGCCGCGCTCGGCTTCCGCACCGTCGACGAGATGGTCGGCCAGATGCAGATGCTGGACCAGCGCCACCTCGTCGAGCACTGGAAGGCCAAGGGCCTCGACTTCTCCAAGCTGTTCTTCAAGCCGAAGACCGACAAGGGCACCGCGATCTTCAAGTGCGAGGCGCAGGACCATCACCTCGAGGCCGTGCTCGACCGCAAGCTGATCGCGGAGTCGCAGGCGGCGCTCGACCGCGGCGCGCCGGTGCGGCTGCAGACCGCGATCAACAGCACCAACCGCACCTGCGGCGGCATGCTGTCGGGCGAGGTCGCCAAGCGCTACGGCCATGACGGCCTGCCGGACGGCACCATCCATGTGCGCTTCACCGGCACGGCCGGCCAGTCGTTCGGCGCCTGGCTGGCGCGCGGCGTGACCTTCGAGCTCGACGGCGACGCCAACGACTATGTCGGCAAGGGCCTCTCGGGCGGCCGCATCGTGATCCGCCCGCCCGTCGATTCAGGCATCGTGCCGGAAGAGTCGATCATCGTCGGCAACACCGTGATGTACGGCGCCATCGCCGGCGAGTGCTATTTCCGCGGCGTCGCCGGCGAACGCTTCGCCGTGCGCAACTCCGGCGCCATCGCCGTCGTCGAAGGCGCCGGCGATCACTGCTGCGAATACATGACCGGCGGCGTGGTGGTGGTGCTCGGCAACACCGGGCGCAACTTCGCGGCCGGCATGTCGGGCGGCATCGCCTACGTGCTCGACGAGGACGGCTCGTTCAAGTCCCGCTGCAACATGGCGATGGTCGAGCTCGAGCCCGTTTCGGAAGAGGAAGAGATCGCCGAGGAGGAGTTCGGCCACTACAACGATCTGGAAGCGCACGGCCGCGTCGATGTCATGGCCGACATGAGCAACCACGACGCCGCGCGCCTGCACAGACTGATCTCCGACCACGCGCGTTATACGAACTCCAAGCGCGCGGCCGAGATCCTCGCCGACTGGAAACGTTATCGTCCAATGTTCAAGAAGGTGATGCCGGTCGAATACCGCCGCGCGCTCGCTGACATGGCAAAGGAGAAGGCCGCCACGATGCAGGCCGCGGAATAGATAGTATGGGCAAGATCACCGGGTTTCTCGAATACGAGCGTGAGGACCGCGACTACCAGCCGGTCGCGGAACGCATCAAGCACTGGCAAGAGTTCGTCCTGCCGCTTCCCGAGGAGGAAGTGCGCAGACAGGCGGCGCGCTGCATGGACTGCGGCGTGCCTTATTGCCACGGCACCAGCCGCATCTCGAACGCGCCGACCGGCTGCCCGGTCAACAACCAGATTCCGGACTGGAACGACCTGGTGTACCGCGGCAACTGGGACGAGGCCGCGCGCAACCTGCACTCGACCAACAATTTCCCGGATTTCACCGGCCGCGTCTGCCCGGCGCCGTGCGAGGCGTCCTGCACGCTGAACATCGACGACAATCCGGTCGCCATCAAAACCATCGAATGCGAGATCGCCGACCGCGCGATCGCGAAAGGCCTGAAGCCCGAACTGCCGACGCACAAGACCGGCAAGAAGGTCGCCGTGGTCGGCTCCGGCCCGGCCGGCCTGGCCTGCGCGCAGCAGCTCGCGCGCGCCGGCCACGAGGTGCACGTCTACGAGCGCTTCGCCAAGGCCGGCGGTCTGCTGCGTTACGGCATCCCCGACTTCAAGATGGAGAAGGTGCACATCGACCGTCGCATCGCGCAGATGGAAGGCGAAGGCGTGCAGTTCCATTACGGCGCCGACGTCGGCGTCAATCTGCCGGTCGACAAGTTGGTGAAGGAGCACGACGCGGTCGTGCTCGCCGGCGGTTCGGAGAAGCCGCGCGATCTGCCGATCCCGGGGCGCGAGCTCAAGGGCATCCATTTCGCGATGGATTTCCTGCCGCAGCAGAACCGCCGCGTCAGCAACGAACCGCTCGGCGGTGTCGCGCCGATCCTCGCCACCGCCAAGAAGGTCGTCGTCATCGGCGGCGGCGACACCGGCTCGGACTGCATCGGCACCTCGATCCGCCAGGGCGCGACGTCCGTGCTCAATTTCGAGATCATGCCGCAGCCGCCCGAGCACGAGAACAAAGGCCTTACTTGGCCGCTGTGGCCGCTCAAGCTGCGCGTGTCGTCGAGCCACGAAGAAGGCGTCAAGCGCGACTTCGCGGTCGCGACGCAGAAGTTCACTGGCGAGAACGGCCAGGTGAAGAAGCTGCATTGCGCGCACATCGACGCCAGGTTCCAGCCGGTCCCCGGCACGGAATTCGAGGTCGAAGCCGATCTCGTGCTGCTCGCCATGGGCTTCGTGCATCCGCTGCACGACGGGCTGTTGAAGTCGCTCGACGTCGCGCTCGATAACCGCGGCAATGTCTCAGCCGACACCGATGCCTATCTCACCTCGGTGCCGAAGGTGTTCGCCGCCGGCGACATGCGCCGCGGCCAGTCGCTGGTGGTGTGGGCGATCCGCGAAGGCCGCCAGTGCGCGCACGCAGTCGACAAGTTCCTGATGGGCTCGACGCTGCTGCCGCGGTGACGCTTTGTCATTCCGGTCCGCGAGCGTCGCTGAGCCCGGTCACGCGTGAAGCTTCCAAGTGAGCGCCGCTACAACGACGCCTCCGAATAGCGGCGCAAATAATGGCCACTCAGCCAGAGTAATTTCGTCTTTAACCTCGATGCCAAACAGAGCGTAAAGAATAAAACTGGCAGCTGGGATGATAATTGCTGTCCAACCTGCAAGATGAGGGTGGCCTTGCTTCAAGATAGCAATGAAGATTGCGGCTACTAGCAAAATCCCAAGTCCAAGCGCCTTCTTACTCGAAACCTTTGAAGACGAAGCTTCAGTTGATCGACCATTTGAATCTGCGTTGCGCTGCCGGGCCTCTTCTTCGGCTTGCCTACTTGCTCTTGCCCGCGCTTCTGCTTGCTGTGCAGCATATTCAGCCTCACGTCGTCTTTGTTCTGCAGCTGCGGCGGCCTGCTGCTCTTCCCTGCGCCTTTGTGAAGCAATTGCAGCTTCATCTACTGTGTCACACGCGACATATTTGATGATGCATTGTGCCATGCCGTGCGCGTAGCAGTTGGAAAGCGCCGCAGAACGCGCGTCATTTATATTTGGTCTAGTAGTCGTCGCGTATCCAGCACGGCCGCGTGTTTCGCCCCAGGTGACAGCAATGCATGTGCTTCGAAAAGTTGTGAGCACCGTACAATTTGGGCCGTTATTGCCGCAAACTGATAATGCCGCGATACGCGCTTCGCTAAGTGTGCCCTTGTTAATCGCGATACCAAACCACTGTCGCGGCGGGAGCTTACCTACAGCTACAGCGCCTTCCGCGAGAGCGGTATGAGCTAACGCCAGCAACAGAACCACAACAGCAATGCCGATAAAAAAACGCCCCATATTACGCCCCCTCGCCCCGGGGGAGCGTAGCAGCCTAGCTGGAGCGGTTACAACTTTTAGGTGCAGAGAGACCAAAATGCCGCGGTGATACTGGTCATTCCGGGACGCTCGCATCCCAAGTCGGCTTTAGCCGACTTGGGCATGTTAGTTGACCGATCTCGGGTAAACCCGAGATCGGTGCGAGCGGACCCGGAATCCAGACGCAAGCTCTGATCACTGTTTCTGGATTCCGGGTTCGCGTGCTTTGCACGCGGCCCGGAATGACTGTCTATTGGATCACCTGAACCAGTCGAACGGACCGCGCGACTGCGGCCGCACGGGCTGCGGCGGACGCGGCGCGTTGGACGCCTGCGGCGGCGGCTCGGCGGTGCGTGGCCTGGGCCGTGCGGTCTGCGCCGTGCGGCCGGCCGGTTCTGTCTTTGGTTCAGTCTTGGGCGCTATCTTGGGCGCGGTCTTGGATTCAACCTTGGGCGCGCCGCGCGTCTCGGCCTTCGGCTCCGGCTGCACGATTGCGGCCGACGCCGGCGGCTCCGGACGCGCCACCGCGGGCACCGGCAGGGCCGCGGCGGCGCCCGTGGTCGGCGCGGTGGCGACCGGCGCGGGACGGTTGGTCTCGCTGCGCGGCCAGACGAAATCGTCGGCGCGGCCGTAGGGCGCGTTCATCGTTTCGCCCTTCACCAGCACCTGGCTCGCGAGCGCGTCGCCGTAAGCAGAGCCGCCGCCGCCCGCGCCGCCAAGCAGCGCGTCGGAATTGGCGGGCGTCACCGTCAGCGGCACCACCGGCCCGGCCAGCGGCCGCGCGGCCGGCTTGCCGTCGGTCGGCACCGGACCCATCGGGCCCGACGGCAGGGCGATCGGGCCGCGGTTGCCCATGACACGGCGGATTTCGCGCTCGGCATAGTGCGCGAGCTTGCGCGCGCCGTATTTGGTGAAGAACACGCCGTCGCTCGAGCGCAGCCGGCGGTTCTGGCCTTCGAAGTCGGGACCGGACTGGGTGAACTTGCCGCTCTCGTCGACGAAGCCGTCCCAGACGTCGATGTAGATCGCGCCGGCCTTCTCGGCGCGCGCGCGGTAGAGATCGTTGAGATAGACCATCTCGGAGGTCGACTTGGGGCCGCGGATCGCAGGCAGGCCGACCCAGAACACCGGCACGCCCTTGCTCTTGAGCGCGGCGATGGTGTCGTCGATGCGGCGCGAATAGACCTGCGCCCATTGCTCGGTGCGGAATTCGACTACGCCGGTGGCGCGCTTGCCGCGCGGCGGCTCGGGCGCGACGATATCATCCGGCTCGTCGGCCTGCTCCTTCTTGGCCGCGTTCTCCTGATCGGCGGGCTTGGCCTCGGCTTCCTTCTTGGTGCCGTCCTTCTTGTCGGCTTCCTTCTTGTCCTGCTGATCCTTGGCCTTCTTCTCGGCTTCCTTGGCGAGATCGCGCTCGCGGATGTTCTGGCGATCGTTGATGCCGAGCATCATGATCACGTAATTGGGCTTCTCCTGCGCGAGCAGGTCCTTGGCGACGTGCCACCAGTCGAGATCGCCCTTGGCGTCGTAGCGCAGCAAGCCGGACGCCAGCCGGTTCTTGCGCACGATGCCGATTTCCGGTGCGTCCGCGAACGCGTCTTCGAGTCCGTAAGCGAGCCAGTCCGCCATGGCGTCGCCCATCACAACGATCGAAGTCGTCGGCGGGGGCGCGTCCTTGTCGGCCTTGCGCGGGGCCGGCGCGCGGCTGCCGCCGTCGCCCTGATGCGTGACCTGCGGCTGCTGCTCGTAGCCACCGCCGCCATAGGGCCGCTGGTCAGGGCCGCCGCGGGAGCCGAACAGGTCCTGAAAAAAGCCGCCGGAGCGCTGCGGGCGCTGGCGCCGCTGGTAGCTGTCGTTGCCGAACCACTGGGCCTCGGCGGACACTGTCAGGGCAGCGGTGATGGCGGCCACGCCGGCGCCTTCGACGGCGGTCAAAAGAGCCGCCGCGAGCAGCCAGCGCGAGAACCGGAATTTACCAAACATGCCGATCGCCCAAGGCCTTAGCTGAGGGGCAAGGCGCTTGGGTAAAGCGGCCTTTGCCAGTCGTCATGGGCCAATAGCGCGCTAAAAATGTCAACTCGAAGGTGGGGCGGTGGTTACCCTGCAGCCGCCCCGAAAATGCCTCCTGCAGTCCAGTTGACGGCCATAGTTCAGGCTCCAACTCGATTGCCACGATCAGCGCCAGTCTGGTGAAGCCGGGATGAGACGTGTTTCTGTCACCGGTTCTTACTGGCGCACAAAGAAGTCTCTGCCCTTCAAAGTCTGACCGCTTGCCGTCGTTAGCACCCATCTGGTGGCGATTTTTCGGCCGCTAATCTTTCCGGTCCAAACAGTTGTTGATTTGCAATCCTCGTGGAAGGGCGCCGACCAAACGACGGTGAAGGTGATGTCGTTTCCACTACTGGCCCCCCAAAGCGGATACGGAGTACCGGCACAGTGCGTAAATCCAGGAGCTTTGTTCGTATAAGTGCCGACAAATTTATTATTGAAAGGGTTCTGCGCGGCTATGTAGAGGATTGACCCTCTTTGGTTCTTCCAAGTCGATGGGGCAAGTGAGTCTTGCGCGTATGCGATTGAGACGAAAGCAAACAGCGACAGAAGGGCGAACAATACGCGTCGCATGATGGTCCCCCATGTTTTACGACTTTAAGTATATCATCGGTGAAATTGGAGTCACGGGGCAACCTTCCCCTTTCAGGAGGAGGTAAAGAAGCAAGTCACCGCGATCGCAGCTGGTCCAGCACGCCGGCGGAGGCGAAGCCGTCGGGAACCCGGCCGTTCTTGGCCTGGAAAGCGCGGATGGCGGCGCGGGTGCGGGCCCCGAGGTGGCCGTCGGGTTCGCCGATATCGTAGCCGTGGCGGGCCAGCAGTTCCTGCAGCTCCAGCCGCTCCGCGCGCGACAGCACCTTCTCGTAGCGCGGCCATGCCTGCGCAAACGGCTTGGCGCCACGCAAGCGGTCGGAGAGATGACCGATCGCCAGCGCGTAGGCTTCGGCCGGGTTGTATTTCATGATGGCGCGGAAGTTCGCCAGCATCAGGAAGCCCGGGCCCTGCACGCCGGCCGGCACCAGCAGGAACGCCATGTCGTCGCCGCGCGGGAACGGCTGGCCGCCGGCGCGCGTGATGCCGTGACGCTCCCATTCGCGCATCGGCAGCATGCGGCGGTTCTCGGCCAGCATGAAATTGAAGGTCGCCGGCATCACGACTTCGTAGCCCCAGGTCTGGCCGGTGACCCAACCGTCCTTCTTCAGGTTGTTGGCGGTCGAGGCGAAGAGGTCCGGCATCGACGCGACGACATCGCGCCGCCCGTCATGGTCGAAATCGACGGCGAAGCGCTTGAACGCAGTCGGCATGAACTGGGTCGGGCCGAAGGCGCCGGCCCAGGAGCCGACCAGTTGTTCGGGCCGCAGGTCGCCGCGCTGGAGAATTTCCAGCGTCGCCAGGAATTCCTCGCTGAAGTAGCGCTGACGCCGGCCGACGCAGGCGAGCGTCGCGGTCGAGCGCAGCACGGAGCGGTCGCCGGACAACGTGCCGTAATTGGTTTCGACACCCCAGATGGCGGCGATGGCGTAGCGGTCGACGCCGTAGGCGCGTTCCACCGCGTCGAAGGTCGTGCGGTGCTTTTCCAAGAGTTCGCGACCCTTGGCGATGCGCTCCTCGGTGATCAGGATGTCGAGATAGTCCCAGAACGATTTGGTGAACTCGGGCTGATTGTCGAGCAGATCCATGATCCGCAGGTCCGGCGTCAGCGGCGCCGTATAGGCCGTGAACGTATTGCGCGTGACGCCGCGGCGGGCGGCCAGCGGCCAGAGCCGCTCGATGCAGGTGTGGAAATTGGCGGCGGCGTGACGGATCGCGTCGGCGGTCATTTCCGGATGACCGGAAGCGCCGCCTTCGCCGCTCCAGGCGGGGCCGTTCGGCTTGGCGACGGCCCTGCCCGGCGAAATGCTGCCGGTCGCGCCCGGCGACAGATCGGCGCGTTGGCTTTGCGCGCCGGCCGGAGCGCACGCTACTACCGCAAGCGCCGCGGCAAGAAGATGAACTCGGACCTTCCGCATGCCGATGCCAATCGCTCGCTGATTCTCGCCCCTAGGCCTCCATGGAAGCCGCGATATCGTTTCGAGGGCGTTAATAGCTGGCCTTTCTTATGCCCGTATCTGGACCTATCGGCCCCAGCATGCTTTCTGCTTGAGCCAACCGTACACCACCCCCAACCGACCGCAATCGCCCGCATGACCCGCATCCGCAAAGCCATTTTCCCCGTCGCCGGCCTCGGCACCCGGTTCCTCCCCGCCACCAAGGCCATGCCCAAGGAGATGCTGCCGGTCGTCGACCGGCCGCTGATCCAGCACGTGGTGGACGAAGCGCGGCAGGCTGGCATCGAGCATCTGGTCTTCGTCACCGGCCGCAACAAGAGCGTGATCGAGGATCACTTCGACCGCCAGTTCGAACTCGAAGTGACGCTGATCGAGCGCAACAAAAAGGCGGAACTCAAGCTCCTGGAAGACAACCAGCCGGAAGCGGGAACCGCGAGCTTTACCCGGCAGCAGTCGCCGCTCGGCCTCGGCCACGCGGTGTGGTGCGCGCGCGAAATCGTCGGCCGTGAGCCGTTCGCGCTGCTCTTGCCGGACGTGCTGGTGAAGCACGAGCGCGGCTGCCTCGCCCAGATGATCGACGCCGCCGCCAAGCTCGACGCCAAGGCGAACATCATCGCAGTCGAGGAAGTTCCGATGGACCGCGTGCACATGTACGGCGTGGTCGGCGTCGGCGAGACCAAGGGCAAGGCCTTCTCGATCACGCAGATGGTCGAGAAGCCGAAGGCGGCCGAAGCGCCGTCCAATCTCTCGATCACCGGCCGCTATATCCTGCAGCCGGAGGTCTTCGACATTCTGGAAAACCAGGCCACCGGCGCCGGCGGCGAAATCCAACTCACGGACGCGATGGTGACGCTGGCGAAGACACAGCCGTTCTACGGCCTGAAGTTCGAAGGCCGCAGCTACGATTGCGGCTCCAAGATCGGCTTCCTTGCGGCCAACGTTGCCTACGGTCTGGACCGCCCCGATCTCGCGCCGGAACTCCGCGCCGAGATCACGCGGCTGATGAGCGGGAAGTAATCGAAGTCATTCCGGGGCGCACGCGTCAGCGTGCGAACCCGGAATCCAGAGACAATCTCAGGGCAAGCTGCTGGATTCCGGATCGCCGCGACGCCCGTCATCGGGCCGCGCTTCGCGCGGACCCGTCGGCGGCGTCCGGAATGACGAATTCACTGCTGCACGCGCACGCCGAGCAGGAACACGCTCGCCGCATAGTCGACGTTGCTGGCGTTGGACTTCATCCAGTCCTGGCGGAACTCGCCTTTGAACTGGATGTTGCGGTCGAGCTTGTAGGTCAGGCCGGCGCCGAGCGAATAGCGCAGGTCCTGCCGGTCGGGACCGCCGCCGCCGACGACGTTGGTGACGACGACGCAATTGCAGATCGACGACACGGTCGTCGTCGCCTCGGTCGACAAACCTTTGTAGGTGTCGACGCCGACGCCTAGTTTCAGGCTGCCGACCAGCCATTGCCGGAAGGCGTGATCGACCTGCACGCCGACATCGCGATAGAGCACGCCCGACACGCCGGGCACGGTGGATTCGCCGACCGTTGATGACGCCGTGAGCTTCACCGTGGTGAGCGTGGTCGCGGTCCACACCAGCGAGGCGTTGCCGATCAACCCGCTCAGGTCTTGCAGCCGCGGGTCTTCATACGTGCGCTTCACGTAGCCGACCGACACATTGCCGGTGAGCTGGCGCGTGAGCTCGAAGGTCGCGCCGACGCTGCCGGTGAAACCCTTCGAATCGCGCTGGTAGCCGAGAGAGTCGGCGTTGAGGTCGTGCTTGCGGGTGTCGAGGCCGGCCTCGACGAACGGCATCAGGCCCGGCGACAACTCGTAGCCGCCGCGCAGCGTGCCGCCGTATTGATCGTAGTTGCGCGCTTCGTTGCTTGCGGTCGAACCGTCGGTGAGCTGCGAGTCCTGGTAGACCGTGCGCTCGGCGTCGCCTTTGACCGACACGTCGAAACGGTTGAAGCGCTGGCCCAGGCCCGCGCCGCCGCCGAAGGTCGTATAGATCGGCAGCTTCGACAGCCCGGCCTGCAAGTTCGGGCTGCCGGGATTGTCGGTCGCCACCAGCACGCGGCCACCCAGATCGACGCGCGTGGTGCGCGTGACGTCGATGCGGCCGTCGACCTTGCCGTTGACGTTCGGCCGGCTCAGCGTCGGCGTCTCGTCCGGGCTGTAGCCGGTGTAGCTGCCGCGCAGGTCGGCTTTCAGTTCGTGCCGCGACCAGTTCGACTGCGCGCGCAGTTCCGGCGCGACGGTGTAGAGCGACGCCCCCTTGGCGTTCGGCGAGCGGCCGGGATTGGTGTCGTAGCCGCCAACCAGCTCGATCGCGGGAAACAGAACGAAGGCGCCGGTGCGCAGGCCGAGCGGCGCGTAAGGATCGTCCGGGTTCCGCGCCTTGCGCTTCGGCACCGGTTTGCGGATCGGGCCGAGCGGCACGACCGCCGGCGTGCCCGGCGCCTGGGCGTAAGCGCCGCCGCTGGCCGCCGGGCTGGTCTTGGCCGGCGTCTGATAGGGCGACGCGGGAGCCGGCTGCGGCCGGCCGGCCGCAATCGCCCGCGCGTCGGTGCCGGCTTTCGGTTTGGCGGTGCGCGCGCGCGTCTTGCGGCTGTTGCTGGAATCGAAGCCGGTGCGGCCGGCGCCGGAGGCCGGCGGCGTGAACACCGCCGAGGCCGGCGCCTGCGCGAACGGCGCGCGATTCGATTTCTGGAAGGTCGGCGGATTGCGTGGATCGGTCTGCAGCTTCGGCGTCAGCGGATCGGTCACCGATGGCGCGATCTGCGCCCCCGCGCTCCCACAACAGCCCGCGGCCAGCCAGACGGCCGCCAGCAGCCGCGCGCCCTGCGGCGCGGCCGAGTGGGAAAGACGAAAGCGCGGCACGTCCGGTCCTCGGCCTCCATTTGCCGGTCCCGGCGGCGCGCAAACGGCAGCGCGCCCGCGGAACCGGCGGGAAGTGGTTAACGGACGTTAAAGGGGGATGGTTAACGAGGTGTTGATTGGGGGGCGTCGTACGCAGGCCTCTCCGCCGTCATGCCCGGCCTTGTGCCGGGCATCCACGCCTTTCTATGGCAAAGCGAGACGTGGATGGCCGGGACAAGCCCGGCCATGACGAGTCAGAGCGAGCGGTTCACACCCACCCCATCAATTCGCGACTGACCACATCCCGGATCACCGCCATGCCGCGATCCGAATCGTTGAGGCACGGAATGAACGCGAAGTTCTCGCCGCCGGCGTGCTTGAAAATCTTGGCATTTTCCATGGCGATCTCTTCCAGCGTCTCCAGGCAGTCGGACGCAAAGCCCGGCGTGATGACGGCGATGTTCTTCACGCCCTTCTCGGCCAGGCCCTTCACCGTCATGTCGGTGTAGGGCTTGAGCCACTCGGCGGTGCCGAAGCGCGACTGGAACGTCATCATCAGCCGGGTGGCGTCACACTTCAGCCGCTCGCGCAGCAGCCGCGTGGTGACGGCGCATTGGCAGTAATAAGGATCGCCCTTGTGCAGGTATTCCTCCGGCATGCCGTGATACGAGGCGATGATCACGTCCGGCTTGAACGGCAACCTGGCGACGCCCTCCTCGAGCGAGGCGGCCAGCGCCTCGATATAAGCCGGCGCGTCGTAATAGGCCGGCGCGACGCGCAGCGCCGGCTGCCAGCGCATCGACGCCAGCGCCTCGAACGCCTTGTCGCACACCGTCGCCGTGGTGGCGGCGGCGTATTGCGGATAGAGCGGCACGACCAGAACGCGGTCGCAGCCGGCCTTCTGCATCGCATCGAGCTTGGAGGCGATCGACGGATTGCCGTAACGCATCGCCCAATCGACCAGCAGGCGCGGATCGTCCGCAAAGCTCGCGCCGAGCTTTTCGGCCTGCGCGCGCGTGATGGTCTTCAGGAACGACTCGTTGCGCTCCTTGTTCCAGATCTTGTCGTAGTCGCGCCCCTTGCGGCCGGGACGCACGGTGAGGATGATGAGGTTGAGGACCAGCCACCACTTCACCGGACTCACTTCGATGACGCGGCGGTCGGACAGAAACTCCTTCAGATAGCGCCGCATCGACCAGTAGTCGGTGGCGTCGGGCGTGCCGAGATTGACCAGCAGCACGCCGATGCGGCGCGGCGGAATTGCAGGATGGCCCGGCGGCTTGTGCGAGACGTCGTTCATAGGCGCAATCAGCGGGAAATGGCGGGTTGGGTCAAGGGCGCCGCTTTTCCCTCTCCCCGTGTGCGGGGAGAGGGTGGCGAGGCGAGCAGCGCGAGCCGAGCCGGGTGAGGGGGCGCCGAGATGCGCTCAGACTCGTGGCGAGGGGGGGGGGGGGGGGGGGGGGGGGGGGGGGGGGGGGGGGGGGGGGGGGG
>CAYJPU010000095.1:0-12102 GCA_964372105.1 uncultured Undibacter sp. | reverse complement strand
CCTTCTCTCCATCCGCGACCTTTCCGTCGCCTTCGGCGCGGGAAAACGCGAGGTGCTGGCGGTCGACCGCGTCTCGTTCGACATCGCCAAAGGCGAGACCGTGGCGCTGGTCGGCGAGAGCGGCTCCGGCAAGTCGGTCACCGCGCTGTCGGTGATGAAGCTGCTGCCCTATCCGTCCGCGCATCATCCGTCCGGCACGATCCACTTCCAGGGCCGTGAAATGCTGGCGATGCCGGAGGACGCCATCCGCAAGGTGCGCGGCAACGACATCACCATCATCTTCCAGGAGCCGATGACCTCGCTCAATCCGCTGCACACCATCGAGAAGCAGATCGGCGAGATCCTGCTGCTGCACCGGGGCATGAGCGGCGCCGCGGCGCGCCAGCGCATTATCGAAGTGCTCGGTCAGGTCGGCATTCCCGATCCGCAAAGCCGGCTCGCCAGCTATCCGCACCAGCTCTCCGGCGGCCAGCGCCAGCGCGTGATGATCGCCATGGCGCTGGCGAACGAGCCCGAACTGCTGATCGCCGACGAGCCAACCACGGCGCTCGACGTCACGGTGCAGGCGCAGATCCTCAAGCTGTTGAAGGACACGCAGCAGCGGCTCGGCATGTCGATGCTGTTCATCACCCACGACCTCGGCATCGTGCGCAAGATCGCCGACCGGGTCTGCGTCATGCAGCGCGGCAAGATCGTCGAGCAGGGCCCGGTCGAGCGCGTGTTTACCGCGGCCGAGCACCCCTACACGCAGGCGCTGCTCGCGGCCGAGCCGAAGCCGGACCCGGCGCCGCCGAAGCCGGACGCGCCGGTCGTGGTCAAGACCGACAATCTGAAGGTGTGGTTTCCGGTCAAGCGCGGCGTGCTGCGCAAGGTGGTCGGATACATCAAGGCGGTGGACGGCGTCAGCGTCGAGGTGCGCAAGGGCGAGACGCTCGGCGTGGTCGGCGAGTCGGGCTCCGGCAAGACCACGCTCGGCCTCGCCATCCTGCGGCTGATCTCGTCGGACGGGCCGGTGGTGTTCATGGGCAAGTCCGTCCAGGGCCTCAAGTTCAAGGAGATGCGGCCGTTCCGGCGCGACATGCAGATCGTGTTTCAGGACCCGTATGGCTCGCTTAGCCCACGCATGTCGGTGTCCGACATCATCGAGGAGGGGCTCTGGGTGCACCACCCGGCGATGAACGCGGCCGAGCGCGAACGCCAGGTCGTGGCCGCGCTCACCGACGTCGGCCTCGATCCGGAAACGCGCCACCGCTATCCGCACGAGTTCTCCGGCGGGCAGCGCCAACGCATCGCGCTGGCGCGCGCGCTGGTGCTGGAGCCGACCTTCATCATGTTAGATGAGCCGACCAGCGCGCTCGACATGCTGATTCAGGCGCAGATGGTGGACCTGCTGCGCGATCTGCAGAAGCGGCGCGATCTCACCTACATGTTCATCTCGCACGATCTGCGCGTGGTGGCGGCCTTAGCGAGCCGGTTGCTGGTGCTGCGCAACGGCAAGATGGTGGAAGAGGGCGCGGCCAGCGAGTTGTTCAAGAATCCGAAGAGCGACTACACCCGCGCGCTGTTCGCCGCCGCCTTCAATCTGGAAACCGCGCCCGAAGGCGTCGTTTCGCAATAGTCCAACGGGCCGCGCGATGGCAGACAAACCAGTGCTGGCCGACCGCGCCGCCGACGTGACCGTGTCCGCGCCCGAACTGTTGGCCGACGCCTATCGCACCTACCAGCGCTTCCGGCTGACCTTGCGCGGCGCCGGCGCCGCACCGGTCGAGCAGGAGCGCGACGTGCTGCGCAGCGAAAAAATCGTCGCGGTGCTGCCGGTCGACCTTGCCCGCGACGAGGTGGTTCTGATCAGCCAGTTCCGGCTGCCGGGGCATCTGGCCACCGGCAAAGGCGAACTGATCGAGATCGTCGCCGGCGGCGTCGAGCCGGGCGAGCAGCCGATCGACGCGGCGCGCCGCGAATGCCACGAGGAGATCGGCGTCGCGCCATCGGCGATCGTCGAGCTGTTCAGCTTTCTCACCACGCCCGGCATCACCGACGAGGAGATCACGCTTTTCCTCGCCGCCGTCGACGCTCGCCAGGTGCCGGCGCGCACGTCGCTGGGCGGCGAGCAGATCGAGGTGCTGCGGGTGCCCATTGATGCGGCGGTGGCCGCGCTCAACGGCGCCACGCTGCGCAACGGCCCGTTGCTGCTCGCGCTGCAATGGCTGGCGCTCAATCGCGCGCGCCTGCCGACGCTGTTGAACACGGCGCTTTGATCCGGCTCACGTATTCGTGACTCGCACGGTGACGCGGCGTTCGGGCATGACGACGCCAAGCCCGTCCATTCATCAGCGAAATCCCAGCCATGTCCTTGTTCGTGCGCCTGAGCGTTGTCGTTCTGTTGGCCTTCGCGCCGGTCGCGGCGCTGGCCGATCAGGGCGAGCTGCCGATCAAGGCCGACGACGGCACCGTCATCGCCAACCACCGCGTGGCGGCGGAGCTCGAAAGCCGGATCGAGAAGCTGCCGGGGGCGGTGGTGGCCGGCAACCCGCGCGGCAAGGTGACGATCGCCGAGTTCTACGACGTGAATTGCCCCTACTGCCGCGTCGCCTCGGCCGACATCGACGCGCTCCTGCGCAGCAATCCCGAGCTGCGGCTGGTGCTGGTGCCGTTCCCGGTGCTCGGCCTGCCGTCGTTCTTAGGGACTCGGGTCGAGCTCGCGGTCGCCCGCCTCGCGCCGAAGAAGTTCTACGAATTCCATCGCAGGCTCGACGCCTTGCGCGGTGTCGTCGACGGCACGCGGGCGCTGGCGGTGGCCAAGGCCATGGGGCTCGACGTCGAGAAAGTGACGAGCGCCGCCAATGAGGATTCACTGGCCGACGTGATGAAGGCGCATATCCGCCTTGGCGACGCGCTGGCGATCCAGGCGACGCCCGGCTTCGTCATCAAGGGCGTGGCGATCGTCGGCTATCCCGGCCCGAAGGCGCTGGCCGGCATCATCCAGTCGGTGCAGCGCTGCGGCGCGGTGGTTTGCGGCAGGCAATAAGCGCAACGCAAACCGTGCCGTCATCGCCCGCGAAAGCGGGCGATCCAGTACCCATCATCATCGCTGCGGCGTACTGGATGCCCCGCTTGCGCGGGGCATGACAGCGGAGGTTGTGGCTGGTCCGTGACTACGCTGCCAGCTTCAAAAGCTGACGCGCCTCGGCGGTGGTCGCCGGCCGCCGGCCGTATTCGGCGCACAGGTCCGCCACCCGCTTCACCAAGGCGGCGTTCGACGGCGCGAGCGTGTTCTTGTCCCAGCGGATGTTGTCCTCGAGCCCGGTGCGGCAATGGCCGCCGGCTGCGAGGCTCCAGCGGTTGAGCTCCAACTGGCCGCCGCCGATGCCGGCGCCGGTCCAGGTCGCGTCCGGCGCGAGCCGCTTGAGCGTCTTGACGTAGTAGTCGAACGTCTCCTTGTCGACCGGCATGGCGTTCTTCACGCCCATGACGAACTGCACGTGCAGCGGCGCCTTGATCTTGCCTTCCTTCTGCATCTTGACCGCCTGGAAGATCATCGACAGGTCGAACGCCTCGATCTCCGGCTTGACGTCGTATTTGAGCATCTCCGACGCCAGCCACTCGACCAGCTCCGGCGTATTCTCGTAGACGCGCTTCGGGAAATTGCACGAGCCGGTCGACAGCGACGCCATGTCGGGCTTGAGCGGCAGCATGCCGCCGCGCTCGCGACCGTTGCCGGAACGCCCGCCGGTCGACAGCTGGATGATCATGCCGGGGCAGTGCTTGCGCAGGCCTTCGACCAGGCGGCCGAAACGTTCCGGGTCCGAGGTGGTCGTGCCGTCGTCGTTGCGCACGTGGCAGTGCGCCAGGCTGGCGCCGGCCTCGAACGAGGCGTGCGTGGATTCGACCTGCTCCTCGACGGTGATCGGCACCGCCGGGTTGTCCTTCTTGGTCGGCACCGAGCCGGTGATCGCCACGGTGATGATGCAGGGGGTCGTCATGTCTTTTCTTGCTCCCGAATTTCAAGTTTCTAAAGTCGCCGCACGCTGGTCACATCGGAATCGGCGGCTTTGATCCGCGCGATGGCGCGCTCGGCCGGCTCGCTCGCCACCCGCATGTGATGGGCATTGGCGTGGATCAGTGTATCGCCATCGCGGGCGATGGCGACATGGCCTTTCCAGAATACCAGGTCGCCGCGGCGCAGCTGCGTGAGCGACGACGGCGTGCCGAGCGCCAACTCCTGCATGTCGCTGTCGCGCGGGCAGGGCAGGCCGGCGGCGGTGAGCGCGGCCTGCACCAGGCCGGAGCAGTCGATGCCGAGCGAGGTCTTGCCGCCCCACAGATACGGCGTGCCGGCAAACATCTCGGCGACCGCGACGAAGTCCGGCTCGCGCGCCTTGAGCGGCGCGAGATGCACCGCCGGCAGATGCCAGCCGTTGGCGGTGATGGCGAAGCGTTCGTCCTGCCGCACGATCGTGAGCGCCGCGCCCATCGGCAGCGCCGTCACCGGCGGCAGCTTGATGTTCGGTCCGGGGAAGGCGAGCGTGCGCGTCACCGCCACCTTGTGGGTGGCCGCAGGACCCGGCGTGCCGAGCGCATTGGCCGCGATGTAGCCGACGTAGCCGTCGCTCTCGAGTTGGCCCCAGGCCCAGCCCTCCTCGCTCATCTCGTAGACCACGACGTGGTCGCCGAGCAGCGTCTGGGTATCGAGCGGCGCGTCGGACGCGGGCGCGCGGCGCAGGTCGGCGACCGGCTCGGTCACGGCGTAACGCGTGCCGTCGGCGAAGGCTTTCGCTTGCACCTGACCCTTGAGACGGGCCGCCGCCAGGTCGGGGCGGAACGGATGAACGCGGGGATCGAGTTGCACCTACGTCTCCTTACTCGTCATGGCCGGGCTTGACCCGGCCATCCACGCCTTTCTTGAGCATCGCAAGACGTGGATGCCCGCGACAAGCGCGGGCATGACGGAAAACATCAGCCATATCGCTTGCACAGCAGCGCGTAGAGCGCGCGCGCGGTCATGCACTCGGCGCCTTCCGGCCGGCCCGGCTTGTTCGACGACGACCAGGCGAAGACGTCGAGGTGCAGCCACGATTTCGCTTCGACGAACTTGCGCAGGAACAGCGCGGCGGTGATGGCGCCGCCCTGGCCGCCGGTGCTGACATTGTTGGTGTCGGCGACTTTCGACTCCAGCATCGTCTCGTAAGGCCGCCACAGCGGCAGCCGCCACACCGGATCGTTCTCGGCGCCGGCGGCGCTCATCAGTTCGTTCGCCAGCGCGTCGTCGTCGGTAAAGAACGGCGGCACGTCCGGCCCGAGCGCGACCCGCGCCGCGCCGGTGAGCGTCGCGAAGTCGGCGACCAGCACCGGCTTGTCGTCGTCGGCGAGCGTCAGCGCGTCGGCCAGCACGAGGCGGCCTTCGGCGTCGGTGTTGCCGATCTCGACGGTGATGCCCTTACGCGCGCGATAGATGTCGCGCGGCCGGAAGCTCTTGCCGGAGACCGAGTTCTCGACCGCCGGAATCAGCACGCGCAGTCGCACCTTCAGGCCGCGCGCCATGATCATGTGCGCCAGCGCCAAAGCCGTCGCGGCGCCGCCCATGTCCTTCTTCATGTTCAGCATCGAGGCGTCCGGCTTGATGTCGAGCCCGCCGGTGTCGAAGCACACACCCTTGCCGACCAGCGTGATCTTCGGGTCGCTGTCCTTACCCCACGTGAAGTCGATCAGGCGGGGCGCACGCGGCGAGCCCATGCCGACGGCGTGGATCAGCGGGAAGTTCTTTTCCAGCTCGGCGCCGCTGGTGACGCTGAACTTGGCGCCGTGCTGGCCCGCGACAGCGCGGGCGGCGTCTTCCAGCTCCGCCGGGCCCATGTCGTTCGCCGGCGTGTTGATGAGGTCGCGGGCCAGGCTCACGCCTTCGGCGATGCGGCTGAGGTCGTCGCCGTCGACGCCGTCCGGCACCACCAGCCGCACGTTGCAGGCCTCGGCCTTGCGGTAGCGCGTGAACTGATAGGCGCCGAGCGCGAAGGCCAGTGCCGCGAGCCGCGCGTCGTGCGGCGCGTTGGCGAAACGATAGGTGCCGGCCGGCAGCAGCGTCACAAGCCGGCCGGGGCGGAACAGGTCCTTGTTCGCGCTGTCGGCGGCTTCGATGCCGAACAGCACGCCGGCCAACTGGCCGTCCGGTCCCGGCACCAGCAGATGCTTGCCCGCCTTCGGCTCGTAGCCGGCGGCGCGCACGAAGGCGCGCGCGCGTTCGTCAAGCGTCTTCGTGACCTCGTCGAACGTGGCGGCGTCGACGAACAGGATCGGCACCGCCGGCTTTTCGCCGGCTTTCGCAAAGATCGGATGCATCGTTACTCCGCGGCGTCGCGCATTGAGGGCTTGGGCCGATAGCCGTCCCGCCTCTGCGGCAGCTTCCAGCCGAGCATCTTGGAGGCGACCAGCGTGCGCAGCACCTGCGCGGTGCCGCCGCCGATGGTGAACATGCGCACGTCGCGCGCCATCCGCTCCAGGGGCAACGCGCGCGAATAGCCGCGCGCACCGAAAAACTGCAATGCGTCGTGGACGATCTTGATCGCGGCTTCGGAGGCGAAGATCTTGGCCTGCGCCGCCAGCATGGGATCGGGGAACGCGCTGCCGTTCGGCCCGCGCGAGCGCGCGGCGGTGTGGAGCATCAGCCGCGCGGCGGTGAGCTGCACCTGCATGTCGGCGAGCATCCATTGCAGGCCCTGGAATTCGCCGATCGGGCGGCCGAACTGCTCGCGCGTCTTGGCCCATTCCAGCGCATGATCGAGCGCGCCGGCGGCGATGCCCATGGCGACCGTGCCGGCGCCGACGCGCTGGCTGTTATAGGCGTTGATCAGGTCGGCGAAGCCGCGGCGGAAGCCGGAGGGCGGCATCACCACCATGTCGGCGGGCACTTCCATGTCCTCGAACGCAAGCTCGCCTTCCGGCATGCCGCGCAGGCCCATGGTCTGTTCGCGCTTGACCAGCCGCAGGCCCTTGGTCTCGTCGCGCACGGCGAGGAAGCCGCCGATGCCGAGGTTCTGGCCCTGTTCGTCGAACACGCGCGCGAACACCAGATGCAGCCGGGACACGCCGCCGCCGGTGATCCAGTGCTTGCGGCCGTTGATGACGTAGCCGTTGCCGCGCTTGTCGGCGCGCGTGGTCATGGCGTTGGCGTCGGAGCCGGCGCCCGGCTCGGTGATGCAGATGGCCGGCTTGTCGCCGGCCAGCACCAGCCCGGCCGCCAGCTTCTTCTGCGCCTCGCTGCCGTAGGCCATCACCGTCGAGATCGCGCCCATATTGGCCTCGACCACGATGCGCGCGGTGACGGTGCAGGACTTCGCCATCTCCTCGATCACCAGCACGGTCTCGAGGAACGAGCGGCCTTGGCCGCCGAGTGCCTTCGGGATGGTCATGCCGAGGAAGCCGGCCTCGCCCAGGGCCTTCACGATGTCCCAAGGGTATTGCTCGTCGCGGTCGACCGCGGCCGCGCGCGGGCGGACGACGGTCTGTGAGAATTCGCGGGCGCGCGCCTGCAGCGCCAGTTCGTCGGGGGAAAGGGTGTGTTCCATGGGGCGATCTTATACCGGTGGCTTCCGGCAGGGAGAATGGCCGAAGTGGGGGCAGTTAACCACTCATTAGGGTTAACCTTTTATTGCAGGGAGCATGCCGCTTGGTCGCCAGCCGCGTCCTCCTTACCCCCGGATGGTCCGTGCCCTCCGCCTGCTCGCCTCGTCCGCCGTGGCGGCCGCTTTGGCGCTGACAGCGGCCGGCTGCAACACGACCGGCTCCGGCGACGTCACCGGCTCGATCGGCTCCACTTCCGCGCCCACGGCGCCGCGCAGCGAGGCCGACTGGCGGCGCGCGCTCGAGGTCTGGGGCGACCGTTACAAGCGCAACCCCAATGACGTCGAGGCGGCCATCGCCTATGCGCGCGCCTTGCGCGCCACCGAGCAGCGCGCGCAGGCCGTCGCGGTGCTGGAGCAGGCCTCGATCCGCAATCCCAACAGCATGCCGCTGTTAGGCGCCTATGGCCGGGCGTTGGCCGATGCCGGCCAGTATCCGCAGGCGCTCGACGCCTTCGGCAAGGCGCATACGCCGGAAAATCCGGACTGGCGCATCCTGAACGCGCAGGGCGCGGTGCTCGACCAGATGGGCCGCCATCCCGAGGCGCAGAAGCATTACACCGCCGCGCTCAAGATCGTGCCGGAAGAGCCGTCGGTGCTGTCCAATCTCGCGCTGTCCTACGTGCTGACGAAGGACCTCAAGCGCGCCGAGGCCAGCCTGCGGCGCGCGGTGGCGCAGCCCAACGCCGGCGCCAAGGTGCGGCAGAATCTGGCGCTGGTGGTCGGCCTGCAAGGCCGCTTCGCCGAGGCCGAGAAGATCGCCAGCGCCGACCTGCCCGAAGACGAAGCCGCCGCCAATGTCGGCTATCTGCGGCAGATGCTGGCGCAGCAGGGCGACTGGAAGAAAAAGGGCGGCAAGTCCCACGCGCTGAAGCCCGACGCAGGCGGCTGAGCTCTTGTCGTTATTCCGGGGCGCGCGCCCCGGCACGACGTCACTGCGGGACCGCCATGACCTTGATCGCCGCCGGGCCCAGGATGACCACGAACAGCACCGGCAGGAAGAACAGGATCATCGGCACCGTCAGCTTGGGCGGCAGGCCGGCCGCCTTCTTCTCGGCCTCCGACATGCGCATGTCGCGGTTTTCCTGCGCCATCACGCGCAGCATGCTGGCGAGCGGCGTGCCGTAGCGCTCGGCCTGCTGCAAGGCCATGCAGACCGACTTCACGCCTTCGAGGTCGGTGCGCTTGGCGAGGTTCTCGTAGGCCTGGCGGCGGTCGGGCAGATAGGACAATTCGGCGGTGGTCAGCGTCAGCTCTTCGGCCAAGGCGACCGACTGGCTGCCGACCTCCTCGCTCACCTTCTTGAACGCCGCTTCGATCGACATGCCGGATTCGACGCAGATCAGCAGCAGATCGAGCGTGTCGGGGAAGGCGCGCTTGATCGACACCTGGCGCTTCTGGATCTTGCTCTTCAGCAGCATCAGCGGCATGTGCATGCCGGCATAGGCGGCGGCGATGCACAGCCCGAGCTTGACCGAATTTGGTTGATTGAAATCGAGCACGACGAACAAATAGAACACCGCAAAGACGAAGGCCGCCGCCGGCGTCACCATGCGGAAGAACAGATAGGTGACGTAGGGCGCCTGGCCGCGGTAGCCGGCCTGCACCAACTTGAGGCGGGCCTCTTCCTGGCCGACCCATTTGGTCAGGTTGAAGCGGTCGACGATAGCCTGGATGTATTGCTTGGGCGATTGCCGCAGCGAAACCTTCTGCTTCTCCTGCAGGACGCGCTCGCGTTCGCGCGCGCGGATCTTCTCGCGCTCGACCGCGACCGCCTTCATGCGCCGGCCGAGCGAGTCCGCCGACAGCAGCGGCATCGCCAGCGTCAATACCGTCGCCGCCGCGGCGACGGCGGCGAACACCATCGTCATGGTCTGGGTATTGAGCGCGTTGATCACGAAATCGAGCATCTGTGCATCTTTGTTTCGCGCATGACTCTAGAAGTCGAAATTGATCATCTTCTTCATCACCAGCACGCCCATCGTCATCCACGCCGCCGAACCGGCCAGCATCACGTTGCCGAGCGGTTCGGTGAACAGCAGCGAGATGTATTGCGGGCTGGTGACGTAGACGAGCGTCATCACCGCCACCGGCAGGGCGCCGATGATGCCGGCGGAGGCCTTGGCCTCCTGCGACATGGCGCGGATCTTACTCTTCATCTTCTTGCGGTCGCGCAAGACGCGCGACAGGTTGCCGAGCGCTTCCGACAGGTTGCCGCCGGCCTTCTGCTGGATCGATATGACGATGGCGAAGAAGTTCGCCTCCGGCACCGGCGTGCGCTCGTAGAGCTTGTTGCAGGCTTCGCCGAGCGGCATGCCGACGGCCTGGGTTTCCACGATGACGCGGAATTCCGTCTTGAGCGGCTCCGGCGCTTCGGTCGCGATCATCTTCATGCAGTCGAGCAGCGGCAGGCCGGCCTTCACGCCGCGCACGATGATGTCGACGGCGTCGGGGAAACCGTTGAGGAATTTCGCCTCGCGCCGCTTCTTCAAGAACGAGAGCATCCAGCGAGGCAGGCCGAAGGCGCCGGCAAACCCGATCGCCGCCGCCGCCACCAGGCCGGGGCCGATCAGCAAGGCGAGCATGAACAGCCCTAAGCCGACGCCGGCCGAGACCATCACGAACTGGTTCTTGGACCACTTGAGGCCGGCCTGCTCGATGCGCACCGAGAGCGGCAGTTTCCGGTTCTTCTTCTGGCGCTCTTCGAATTCCTTCAGCGTGCTCTCGACCACGTCGCGCCGCGAGCGCTGCGCGCCGCGCGACGTCCGCGCCGCCGGCGTCGCCTTGGCGACGCTTTCCATGCGCTTCTCGGCCTTCCGCTCACCCGACAGGATCGGATAAAGGAACACCCAGACCAGGCCGCCGACGGCGACCGCGGCCAGAAAAAAGACGGCGAGGGAATCCATGGGTTACGCCCGTATTTCCTCGTTGGCGGCTTCGGCGGCGTCGAGCGCGGCGGCGAGCCGCTGGTCCTCGCCGTAGTAGCGGGCGCGGTCCCAGAAGCGCGGCCGGCCGATGCCGGTCGAACGGTGGCGGCCGATGATGTTGCCCTTGGCGTCCTCGCCCATCATCTCGTAGACGAACAGGTCCTGGGTGATGATGACGTCGCCTTCCATGCCCATCACTTCGGTGATGTGCGTGATGCGGCGCGAGCCGTCGCGCAGGCGCGCGGCCTGGATGACGACGTCGACCGAAGCGGTGATCATCTCGCGGATGGTGCGCGAGGGCAGCGAGAAGCCGCCCATGGTGATCATCGACTCGAGACGCGACAGCGCCTCGCGCGGGTTGTTGGCGTGCAGCGTGCCCATCGAGCCGTCATGACCGGTGTTCATGGCCTGCAACAGGTCGAACGCCTCGGGTCCGCGGACTTCGCCGACGATGATGCGTTCAGGGCGCATACGCAGGCAGTTGCGCACCAGGTCGCGCATGTTGACCTGGCCTTCGCCTTCGAGGTTCGGTGGACGCGTTTCCAGGCGCACCACGTGCGGCTGCTGGAGCTGCAATTCGGCGGCGTCTTCGCAGGTGATGATGCGTTCGTCGTCGTCGATGAACTGGGTGAGGCAGTTCAAGAGCGTGGTCTTGCCGGAACCGGTGCCGCCCGACACCAGCGTGTTCACTCGGCAGCGGCCGATGATCTCCAGAATTTCCGCGCCCTGCGGGGTGATGGTGCCGAACTTGACGAGTTGATCGAGCGTCAGCTTGTCCTTCTTGAACTTGCGGATGGTGAGCGCCGGGCCGTCGATGGCGAGCGGCGGCACGATGGCGTTGACGCGGGAGCCGTCCGGCAAGCGCGCGTCGCAGATCGGCGAGCTTTCGTCGACGCGGCGACCGATCTGGCTGACGATGCGCTGGCAGATGTTCAGAAGCTGCTGGTTGTCGCGAAAGCGGATGCCGGTTTTCTGAATCTTGCCCGCGACTTCGATGTAGACCGTGCCGGAGCCGTTGACCATGATGTCGGCGATGTCGTCGCGCGACAACAACGGTTCGAGCGGGCCAAAGCCGAGCACGTCGTTGCAGATGTCGTCGAGCAGCTCTTCCTGCTCGGAGATCGACATCACGATGTTCTTGATCGCGATGATCTCGTTGACGATGTCGCGGATTTCCTCGCGCGCGGAATCGGCGTCGAGTCGGGCGAGCTGCGCCAGATCGATGGCCTCGATCAGCGCGCCGAAGATGGTGCTCTTGGTCTCGTAATAGGCCTCGGACCGGCGGGCATCGACCGAGGTCGGCACCGTGTTCATCGGCGACGGCGTGCGCGTCGGCTTGGGGGCCGACACCAGAGGCGCGCCGAGGCCGTCGGACGGGAACGGGGTACGGCCGGTCTCCACCGGCGCATTGGCCACGGGCTTGGCCGCTTCCGCATGGGCCGGCGCCAGCGGCGGCGCCGCCACCCGCTGTTCAGACGCCGGAGCGCGTGCTTCCGAGGTAGTGCTACGCTTACCGAACACGACTTTCCACTCCGAACTCGATCAACTCGACCGCTTCATCA
>CAYJPU010000094.1:0-12115 GCA_964372105.1 uncultured Undibacter sp. | reverse complement strand
TTCAGATCTTGAACTGCTCGTGCGTGCCGGGGTGAAACAGTTCCTCCGGCGCGACCAGCCGCGACGACAGCCCCTGCGCATGGTGATGGTGCAGGAAGTTCGTGAGCGTCTTGCGGCTGCCCGCGATGCCGTAGGACCAGAAGTCGTCGCCCATATCGGCGCGCGCTTCGTTGACGCGCTCCTCCATGAACGGCAGCGTCACCTTGCTGGCGGACGGGTCGGCCAGCGCTTCCAGCGCCACGTCCTTGGCCTGCGAGAACGCCTTGAACACCGCCGCCGGCAGCCACGGATGCTGCTCGACGATTGAACGCCGCACGCCGACCAGGTGCATGATCGGGAAGATGCCGGTGCGCTTGAAATAGTCCTGCGCCGCCTTGATCGGATCGGGGAACAGGTAGCCGACATTGGGCGTGTTGCGCGGCAGCGCCGGCGGCCGCGGCGCGATGAAGCCGTCGATGGCGCCCTCCGCCAGCAGCGCGGAGATCGACCTGCCCGCGGGCGCGTCTTCCAGTTGCACGTCCGTCGGCAGCGTGATCTTGATCTTCTCCGGCCGGTCGGCGTCGGCGATGCCGCCGCGCACCCATTGGATGTCCGACGGTTTGACGCCGTAGTCGTCTTCCAGGATGGCGCGCGCCCAGACATTGGCGGTCAGCTGATATTCCGGCACGCCGACCTTTTTGCCCTTGAGGTCGGCCGGCTTCTTGATGCGGTCGGTGCGCACCCAGATGGCGTTGTGGCGGAAGGCGCGCGACACGAAACACGGCACGCCGACGTAAGGGCCGCCGCCCTGCGCGGTCTTGACCGTGAAGCTCGACAGCGACAGTTCGCAGATGTCGAACTCGGCGTGGCGCAGCGCGCGGAAGAAGATCTCCTCCGGCGACAGCGTCATGCAGACCGGCTCAACGCCGTCGATCTTGACGGTGCCGTCGATCAGCGCCCGCGTGCGGTCATAGGGGCCGACGGCGACGGACAGGTTCAGCTTGGCCATGGAACGTCCCGACTTTTTTAGTTTCTTGGGACGCCTGTCATAAGCGAAATGCGGGCGAGAGGCAAAACGGCGGCCCTGCGCTACGCGCAAGGCCGCCGCTATTATTCGGGCATTCCGATCAGCCGAAAACGTCGGTGACGATGCCTTTATACCAGTCGACCGACTCCTTGTAGTTCTGCTTGCGCAGGTCGGCCGCCTCGCCCTTCTGACTGATGAAGCCGACGGCCTGCTTGATCTTGCCGTCGCCCGGCTCGTAGCTCGCACCCACCTTGATGCCGTCGTCGGGCGCGATCAGGCTCCAGCACGTGTTCGAGTAGCGCGCCGGGAAGGCGCGCGACTGCGTGAGCTCCGAGCGGATGATCATCGCCGCCACCTTGGCCTGGCTGTTGGCGGAGAACGCCGACTTCGGCATGTCGCCGGCGATCGAGGCGTCGCCGAGGATGAAGATGTTGGCGTCCACCTTCGACTTCATCGATGCCGGGTCGATCTCGCACCAGCCCGTGGCATTCGTCAGGTTCGCATCGCGCGCGATCTTGCCGGCCATCTGCGCCGGGATCACGTTGGCGAGCGCGGCCTTGTACTCGGCGAGATCGGTTTTCACGATGCCGGTCTTGGGATCGACGCTCTTGATGCCGCCGTGCATCTTGGGGTCCTGCCATTCGATCATGCCGGGATAATGCTTCTCCCAGCCTTCCATGAACACGGCCTGCTTGGAGAAGGCGGGCTTCGGATCGAGCACGATGATCTTCGACTTCTTGTAGCCCTTCTTCTTGAGCACATGCGCGAACATCGACACGCGCTCATAGGGCCCCGGCGGGCAGCGGTAGGGATTGGGCGGGGCCACCATGACGATGGTGTCGCCGTCCTTGAGCGCGTTGAGCTTCTTGACCAGGAGCTGGGTCTGCGCGCCCGGCTTCCAGGCGTGCGGCATGATCTCGGCCGCGGCTTCCGAATAGCCCGGCACGGAATCGAACTTCAGGTCGATGCCCGGCGCCACCACCAGCCGGTCGTAAGGCAGGCGCTGGCCGCCGGCCAGCACCACCTGCTTTTTGTCCCGGTCGATGGCGGTCGCCATCGAATGAACCACCGTCACGCCCGCCTTCTTCACCTTGTCGTAGTTGTGCGTCAGCGACTTGTAGTCGCGGAAGCCGCCGACATAAAGATTCGAGAAGAAGCAGGTCGTGAACTGCTTGAGCGGCTCGATCAGCGTCACGTCGATCGCACCTTTCGATTCCTTGACCAGATAGCGCGCGGCCGTCCCCCCGCCGGGACCGCCCCCGATCACCACCACGCGCGGCTTGGCCTGCCCGAGCACGGCGGGTGCAAACAACGGCATTGAGATTGACGCGAGCGAAGCGCCCGCGAACAGATGAAAACTCCGGCGCGTCATATTATTAGTCATCGTTACCCCCGTGATTGAAAGGATTAGCTATTGTGGTCGCTTCGTCTTCGCAAAAAAGGCGGCGAGCGCCGCGATCTCCTCGTCGGTCAGCCGCGACGCGACGGTCTGCATCACCTGGTTGTCGAGGAGCTTGTCGCGATAGGCCTTCAACACCTGCTCGAAGGTGCCTTCGGCATGGCCGAAAATGTCCGGAATCTGGCTGTGCTTCTGCGCCCCGCCGTGACAGGTGATGCATTCGGTCGAAAGGTAACGGCCGAGCTCGATATCGGCGCCATGTGCGCTCGAATGACAATTAGTCACGGCTGCCAAAACAATGCCGAATGCGCCGGTCATCGCACAGCGCATGCGGCCTATCAGCAGTCCCACGGACACACCGCGAGCCATCGTCCCCTCGTTTCCCACCCTTATCACCGATCGTTGCACGCGTTGCCGCGCCGGTGAATTCTGTTTCATCGTGCGGCCGACGACAAATCGTCGCGCCGCGGAGTTTTATTCCACGCTGCCGCGGTTCTTGTTGTTGCCGTCGGGCGTGACGCCGATGACGGCCGCAACGAGCGGCACCAGAACCGCGAACTTAACCGACTTCGACATTCTCGACCTCCCCGTCGGCCTTGAGCGCCCAGGTCTGGATGCCGTTGTTGTGGTAGGTCGAATTGACCCCGCGAATCCCGCGCAGAGCGTCTTTGGTCGGCTGCACATAGCCGGTGTCGTCCATGGCGCGCGACTGCAGCAACAGCGCCTCGCCGTTCCAGTCGAACTCATAATAAAAACGCACGCAGGCTTTGTCGAACACCGGCCCGTCGGTGCGGGCCGTGCGCCAGTTACGGCCTCCGTCGAGCGAGACATCGACGCGATCGACCTTGCCGCGGCCCGACCAGGCGAGCCCCGAGATCACGGTGAAGCCCTTGCCGCTCTTCACCGGCACTTGCGGCGACGGCGAGGTGATGACCGACTTCGCGTCCATTACGAAGGTGAACTGGCGCGCTTTGCCGTTCTCCATGAGGTCGGTGTATTTCGAGGTCTCTTCACGCGTGTACCAGGGCTGGTCGCCGACCTTGATGCGGCGCAGCCACTTGACCCAGATGTTGCCTTCCCAGCCCGGCACCACCAGCCGCACCGGATAGCCCTGCTCGGGCCGCAACATCTCGCCGTTCATGCGATAGGCGACGAGGCAGTCGTCGAGCGCCTTGGCGATCGGCAGCGAGCGGTTCATGCCGGCGGAGTCGCCGCCTTCCACCAACAGCCACTTGGCGTTCGGCTTGAGGCCGGCCTGCTCCAGCAGAATCTTGAGCGGCACGCCGGTGTACTGCACGCAGTGCACCATGCCGTGGGTGTATTGGCAGCCGTTGAGCTGGGCACCGCGCCATTCCATGCCGGAATTGGCCGCGCACTCGAGAAAATAGACGCGGTTGACGCGCGGCAACCGCTTCAAGTCTTCGAGCGTGAAGATCAACGGTTTGTCCACGAGCCCATGCAGCATCAACCGGTAGTCGTCGGGATCGACTTCGGCGATTCCGCCATGATGGCGCTCGAAGCACAGTCCGTTCGGCGTGATGATGCCGTCGAGCTGATGCAGCGGCGTGAAGCTGACCGAGGATTCCGGCGTCGCCGTCAGCCAGTCGACGGTGCGGCGGACGACATCCTTCTCGTGCTTCGAGGGGTTGCCATAGGCGCGCACGCCCACGCCGTCGCCGTGCACGCGGCTCCACTCGGCGACGTGCGGCGGCAGGTTCTTCGGATTCTCGGCGCGGGCCGTGCCGGCAGTGGCCGCGGCAAGTCCGGCGGCGCCGGCCAGAAAACGGCGGCGCGTGGCGCGCGTGTCATCATTCGCATCGGTCAACGGCAACTCCCGGCGGATGATCTTTACGGGTGTGCTCGCATCACATTCTGTTTATCGCATATAACAGATCGCCGCGCTCAAGTCCCGGAAATTTTCACACTGGTGTTCGGAGTCACGCGCACGGTCTTTTCGGCGGCCACGTACCGCTCGACCAGCTCCCACACCGGCGGCCCCTGGGTGCCTTCGTTGACGCTGGCCCAGCCGGCGACAACGTATTCCTTCTTCGGGTCGATCGGCTTACCCGATGTCAAATGCGTCATGCCGGAAATGCGGCTGCCGATCGGCTTGGCGACGTCGATCGCGTAGCCGAGCCCGCCGCAGCGCACCATGTCGCCGCCCTGCTGGTAGTAGGGGTCCGGATTGAACAGGTTGTCGGCCACGTCCTCGAGCACCTCCTTCAGCCGCTCGCCGGTCATGCCGATGCGGTAGACCTGCGGATAGGTGATGGCGGTGGCGTTGTGGATGTCCTCCACCGTAATCGGCTGACCCGGCAGCACGCTGGTGCCCCAGCGGAAGCCGGGCGACAGCACGATCTCGGCGTCGCGCTCCCTCAACAAGGCCGCGCAGATCAGGTCGTCGAAGGTGCCGTTGAAATTGCCGCGCCGGTAGAGCAGCGAATCCGCCCGCCCCACCACGCGCTTGAGCTCGTCGGCATAAGGCGCGCGCGCCTTCGCCACCGCCATCGTCATCTCGGCGTCCGGCTTGATGACGTCGGCGAACAGCGGGATCAGCTTATAGCGGTAGCCCTTCACCGCCCCGCCCTGCACATCGAGGTCGAGCCTTGAGACGAACTTGCCGTGGCTGCCGGACGCGATCAGCAGCGTCTTGCCGACGGTCACCGCCTCGGGCAACGCGTCGTGGGTGTGACCGGTGAGGATGACGTCGATGCCGGAAACGCGCGCGGCGAGCTTGCGGTCGACGTCGAAGCCGTTATGCGACAGCAGCACCACCAGCTGCGCGCCGGCCTTGCGGGCCTTTTCGACGTTGGCGCGCACGTCGTCCTCGCGGATGCCGAACGACCATTTCGGCATCAGCCAGCGCGGATTGGCGACCGGCGTGTAGGGAAAGGCCTGCCCGAGCACGGCGATCTTGACGCCGCCCTTCTCGAACATCTTCATCGGCTCGAAGGCGGCCTCATTCCATTCGGTGTCGCGGATGTTGAGCGCCAGGAACGGGAAATCGAGCTTGCCGATCAGCTCTTTCACCCGCGCCTCGCCGTAGGTGAACTCCCAGTGGCCGGTCATGGCGTCGGGCTTGAGCAGCGCCATGCAGTCGACCATGTCCTGGCCCTTGGAGCGGTTCGAGCCGAGCGAGCCCTGCCAGGTGTCGCCGCCGTCGAGCAGCAGCACCTTGTCGGACCCGCGTTCGGCGCGCACGCGCTTGACCACGGTGGCGAGCCGGTCGAGCCCGCCGATGCGGCCGTAGGATTTGGCCAGCGTCTCGAAGTCCTGGTCGGTCAGCGCATAGGCCGCCGCCGACTTCGGCGCGATGCCGAAGCGCGTGAGAAAATCCTTGCCGGTGACGTGCGGCGGCTGGCCCTTCGCTTCGCCGACGCCGAGATTGACCGTGGGCTCGCGGAAATAGACCGGCACCAGCTGGCCGTGAATGTCGGCCACGTGCAGCAGCGTGACGGTGCCGAGCGGATCGAATTTCAGAAGCTCGGCTTCGGTGAGTTGCTGCTGCGCCAGCGCGCGCGTGAACGAACCGCTGCCGGCCACGACGGCCGCGGTGGCGGCGCCGACCTGAAGCATTTCCCGACGGGTGATCATTCTTGGCGCACTCCATCATTGACATGCCCGCGCTATCGCCGGGCTTGCCGTCGTCGCTTCGTTTCAAATGTGAATGGCGGGGCACGGGGGCCCCGCCAGACCCGGATCAGTGCCGGATGCCGGGCACGCTCAGCTTCAGCCCCTCGTTCTGCGAGGCGAGATAAAGCTCGAGGTCGCCGTATTCCTTGGCGTCCGGCGGCAGTTCGTCGGCGCGGATGTTGACCTGACACCACTGGAAGCGCTGGCGGATGTCCCAGATCGCCAACAGGCTGGTGCGCCAGGTCGGGAAGTGGTCGTACTGGCCCTTCGGCTCACCCATCCACTGGCCGCGGATCCAGTGGTTCGCCGCAATGCCGTGGCAATCGGTGCAGGCCATGTTGAGCTGGCCGACCTTGCGCTTGCTCAACTCCACGCCGCGCGCGATCGCCGCTTTGGCCGCCGCGCTTCCGGTATCGACCTTGATCGGCTCACCGTTGGCGAGATAGTGCAGATAGACCGACATGGCGCGGTTTTCGGCGGTCTCCATCAGCCAGTTGGCGCCGGTGGTGGCCTTGGCGTGGCGGGTGACGAACTCCTCCACCCCCAGCACCTTGTCGAGCCGTGGCTCCCACTTCGGCATCGACGCCGCCCAGGTCTTGAACTGCGCCTTCGGATCGCTGTGGCAGGTGTTGCAGGAGAAGCCGGCGGCCATCTTCTGCTTCCACAACTCCTGCGCCTTGTCGACCGCCCACATGCCAGGGTTCTCGATGGCGTCGAGGTTGTCGCGCTTCTCGACCGGCACCGGGCGCTTTTCGGGGTTGTCGAGCACGGTCCTGAACACCGCCGGCTTCTTCAGCGTCTTCAGGAAGGCGACCATGTCGCCGATTTCCGCGTCGGTGAAGAAGCCGTGGCTGCCCCACGGCGGCATCACCGTGTCCGGATTATAGACCCGCGCATCGTAGATTTGATTGAACAGCCACTCGTCGTCACGGCCGGCATTGCCGATCTCGGACAGGTCGGGCGCGACGTTGCCCGGCAGGTCGGCGTTACCCGCCTGCCCCATCACGTGGCAGGCGAGACACGAGCCGCCGCGCGAGCGGTCGGCGACCAGCTTGGCGCCCTTGGCGGCGTCGCCGGTGACCGGAGCGGCGAGCTTGCGCGGTTCCTTCGGCGCCGGCGGCGTGGCCAGCTTGCCGAGCGTGTTGTACTTGGAATAGTCGCGCGCCGGCCAGCCGGGATAGCGCTTCCACGGCCGCTCCGAGGCATCGCCCTTCAATTCGAGCAGCGCCTCTTTCTTGGCTTGGGCTTGCGCCGCGGGCGCGGCCAGCAGGCTCACCGCCAGGATCGCACCGACGGCCGCGCCTGAAATGTAAGCTCCACGCATCATCAATCCTCCCCCTAGACGAACTATTGTCGTTGGCCGTCCCGCGCGGGCTATTTTTCTCCTCTGCGCAAGCCGGGTGAATCAGGACACGGTAATCTTTTCTTCCGCGGTGATCACATCTCCACCGTCTTCGGTCCAGGTGAACTTGAAGGTGCCGCTCTCGTCCACCTTGGCGGTGAACTGCAAATAGGGGTTGGCTGCGATCGCCGGGTCGAGGTCGGCCGAGAACACCGGCTTGCCGTTGAACTCGCAGGCGAACTTGTTGATGATCTTGCGCGGGATGACCTTGCCGTCCTTATCCTTGCGCTGACCGGATTCCATCGTGTGCGGCATCAAGGTCTTGATCTCGATGATGTCGCCCTTCTTGGCTTGCTTCGGAACCTTCAGCCGCGGCTTCTCCGCCATGGTCGTCTCCTGACGTTTTCTGTTTTAAGGGGGATCAGCCGCCGCAGCCGCCGATGGTGACCTTCACGAGCTTCTGACCGGTGAAGAACTCGCCCTTGCTGGTCTTGGCGACGACGATGATGTTCTGCGTGGTGGCGAGCCGGATGCGGGTCTGGGCTTCCGCCTTGCCCGACAGCGGCGTGAAGTGGAAGGTCGCGACGCCGGGGTTGGGGTTGCCTTCGGCGACCACCATGACGTCGGCGACGTAGTTGTCGGCGGTCATCGGCGCGTCGACCGAAAACGACAGCGGCACGGTGTTGCCGTTTTCCGCGATCTCCGGCAGTTCGATCGAAACCTTGCTCTTGGCCGCTTCCTTGCCGCCGGTGAACTTGGCGATCTGTTCCGCCGCTTCCTTGGCCGCGGCCAGAGCGCTGTTGCTCCAACCGATCAGCGTCAGCGCCGCACCGGAAGCGCCGAGCGCCAGCGCCGCACGCCGGGTCAAACCTCGCATCGAGAACCCTCCCAAATCGAATTATGGCGGCTTATAAGGCCCCGCCCTCTGCCAACAATAGCGGCGGGATGCGGCTTGTTCAAATCATATTCATGATAAAGAATATGCTGTTCGCGGGTGCAGCAAAGCATGCGCGTGCCGCGCCAAGCGGTATCCTGGAAATGCGATTCCAGCAGCCTCAGGTCGGCAGCGATTTCACGTAGTCGCGGAAACTCTTGCTGTCATAGGCCTTCTCGCGCACGTAGCGGAACATGGCGAGGAAATCGTCGGGCCGCAGGTATCCTGGGGCGCGCGCGACTTCGCGCTTCTGGGGGCTGAGGCCCTTCAAGGCGGCGGCGCTCTCGCCGAAGAACTGGAGCGTCGGCGTGAAGCGCACGCCGTATTTCGCCGCCATCTCCTTTTCCGTCAATTGCTGGCCGTCGAAATCGGTGACTTTGCGCGAACCGATGAAGTTGAGCTGCAGCACCTCGAAGTTCGCCTTCACATAGTTGGAAATGCGCGGCTGGCCGAAATTGACGAAATGCGTCTCCTTGCAATACGGGCAGCCTTTGAGCTCCCACATCACCACGAAGCGCTTGCCTTCCTTGGCGGCGGCGTCGAGATCGTCGGCCAGATCGAGGAAGCTTTCGAGGAACCAGGGCTGCTTGTGGAGCCCGTCGTCGGTCAGGATCGGATCGTCGGCGCGCGCCGGCGCGATGGAGGCCATGCCGGCCAAAGCCGCGCCGGCCAGAAGAGTGCGGCGTGTGAGTGCAAAACGTGTCAGCGTCATGTCATTAACCCTGCGCTCGAACGGCGCCCTCGCCGGTCTGTCGCCGGCAGCATATAGTCGTCCCTACCTATATCTGCCTCTCACAGTCCGGTGAAGAACGATGCTGGCCAGCCTCGCACGTCTCGCAACCCTTGCTCTCATGCTGGCGGCTGGCCCGGCGCGCGCCGACGAGCTGTCGGACTTCAATACCGCGGTTGAGGCGGCCTCAGCCCATAACCGGGTCGCGATCGGCTATCTGCGCACCGGCAATACCGATCTCGCTTCGCTCGAGCTCGACCGGCTGCGCGCGGCCTGGGCGCGCGTCGGCGAAGGCAAACGGCCGGCCGCGTTCGCCGGCAATGCGCTCTACGTCACGGTGATGACCGACATCGCCATGCGGCTGGTCACCGCCGACATGATGCTCAATTCCGGCCGGGCCGATGCCGCCCGCCAATCGCTCGTCGGCATCCGCGACGGTCTTTACGATCTGCGCAAGTCGGCCGGCATCGTCGTGCTCGCCGACTGCGTCCGCGACGCCAACGCGCAAATGGACGCGCTGATGGTCTACAACGACCGCGCGCTCGACTGGGGCAAGGGCAACACCGCGGCCGACATCGCCGGCAAGGCGGCGCGCTACAGCCAGACGCTGACGCGCTGCGACGCCACCGCCGACGACAAAGTGCGCAAGGAGCCGGAATTCCGCCGCCTGATCGACGGCGCGCAAGCAAGCCTCGCGCTCATTCCGAAAGCCGTCGCCGAGCGCGACACCAACCTCCTGCACCGCGTGCTGATCGAACTGCGCTCGTTCGATAATTTGCTGGCGTTCAGGTTCGGATAAATGATCGTCCTTAGCGGTCTTCTCGTCCTGTCAGCCCCTTCTCTTTCTGTCATCCCCGCGAAAGCGGGGAACCAGTACGCCGCAGTCTATCGAGAGGGCACGGCGTACTGGATCCCGGGTCTCCCCCCGAACAAGTCGGGGGTCGCCCGGGATGACAGCTGAGGATGGCGCGGGCGGCGTTGTTGGTCGTCATCACGGCAAAGGACCGAGCGCCCCTACCCGATCCTGCCCAACGCGGGGACGTCTCGATCAGCCAGAACGCGATGGCCGGCATCAGGACCGCTGATTATTTCAGCCCGGCATGAAGGGCGATTATCAGCGCTGCAAAGAAAAACATCTGCACCGCTATCTCGCGGAATTTGATTTCCGCTACAATCACCGGGTCGCCCTCAGGTGCAGCGACATCGACCGGACGCTTGCCATGATCAAGAGCGCGGACGGAAAGCGCCTGACTTATCGACAGCCTCACTAAAATCAGGTCCACTAAGCACGGTGCAAAGCGCTTTCCCTGTGGAAAAAGCGCAAACGTAAGATGACACCCTAATTACAACCACTTTTTTATGAACGAATCGAGCGTCGGGAAACTCAGAATCTCCCGACGCTCATTAGCCCGCGTGCCTTGAAGAGCCGAACGCGGACGAATTCAATTTAACTGGCGATGGCTCCGCCTTTAGGAGCCGAACCATGTTCGAGACTGCTGATATTGATTTGAACTGCCCCGGCTGCGGCCACAAGATGACGAAGACTCTCGGATGGATAACATCTCACAAGGAGATGACTTGCGCCGGGTGTGGCGAAACTATCCATCTCGAAACGGACCAATTGGCCCGAGACTTCAAAAAACTTGACAAAATTCTCGACGACTTCCCGAAAAGCATAACGATCCGGCTGTAATTGACCTGATTTCATTTTTTGGAAACTCAGCCGATCAATCTAGCGGCTTTTCCGGCCGAGCTTCATTTCACTGTCCGGCTTCGGCGGCTGCGCAAGCATCCGGCGCATAATGTCGTCGCGGCGCTGATCGACCTGCGGCCCGGATTCAACCTTCGCTCCGATCTTCTCGCGCTTCCGCTTTTTCAGCGCGGGGGCCTATCTACGAACCGTCATCGGGTACGCCTATGAGCTCACTTCAGGGGCCTCGCCTTAAACTACAACGGGCCAAGCATCATATCGAGGATTTTGTTGCCCAAGCGGAAGCTCTTTACAATACCGACGGACGCTGGTTTTCCATTGAGCACGACGCTTATCGCCGCCAGCGCACCTTGATCGCAAAGATAAATACGGCCGTCCCCGATCATTTCCCGTTGATTATCGGCGATGCGATCCACAATCTGCGATCCGCGTTGGACCATCTTACCTGGGATATCCTTCGACCTTTCAACCCAGCCCCCGACAAAGTCCAATTTCCGTTCTGTCGGAAAGCGGAGAGTTTTGAAAGTGTTCTTAAAAATCGACAGGTAAAGGTCGCCGGCGAAGAAATCGCTCAAAAATTCCGCGACCTTAAGCCTTATCCTGACGGGAATGACCTGCTGTATGGTCTCCATCTCCTTGATATTGCCGATAAGCACGAACTCATCGTGCCGGTTCGATCCCGCCTCGGATTTGACCGTCTCGATATTAGAGACCTTGATCCCAGCGGCCCGGAATTTGTTATTGAGAACACTGCCTACGATCTTCTCAAAGATAATCGCTTGGCGATTTGGGAATATGACCCCCGAATCCCTTGGAGAGACCCCAAGAATCCCAAGGAGATTAAAATGGGCATCCAAGTAGTCTTTCAGACAGGTCAGCCGTTTGCCGGAAGATCGGTCCCTGCCGTATTGCGGGACATGGCGATACTTGTCCGCCAAATCATCCAGAGTTTTTCGAGGTGAGCGACCACCTTTAAGTCGCTGATAAGATTCTACTTTTTGATCACCTTGATAGGACATTGCTCACATTTTTCAAGGCGATAAATAAGTATTTCATCCTAGGCCTATTGACCTACTCAATTTAATGACTATAATCCTTTTCATCCTGCTCGACCGAGGGCGCTTCATGAGGCGTCATCAAGCGGAGCAGGACGCGGCGCTCGCGGGCGGGGGATGAACGCACCCCCCAAGCTCCCGAGCGGCGCCGGGGCTCCGCTCGGAGGCACTATGACCTCCCGCCAGGAGCTGGCTGATGGCGGGCCACACGGCTCGCCCCCGTTTCGAGATGCGGCTTCCCGCAAAGGGCCGCGTCGAAGAGCGCGCGGGCGCACCGGCGATGGTTGCCAGAAGCGCGGCCCGGC
>CAYJPU010000093.1:8585-12332 GCA_964372105.1 uncultured Undibacter sp. | reverse complement strand
CCAGCCTTTGATCTCGCGCACCGCCATGATGTCGACGCCGTATTGGTCGTCGCCGATCGCAAAGCTGATGAGCTGGGTCGGAAACGTCCCGGTCTTCGCGGCGTCGTCGGACCACTCCATTTGACTGGCCTGGGCAATGCTCGGCGATGGCGATGCGACTGCGGATTCGTTCATGATCAACGCTCGCTTTACGATATTTTTTTCCTTGGAAGACGATCGGAACCGACCCTTCCAGCGCAATCAGCATGCGCGCACGCAAATTTCGGATTGGTTAAACGCCGCGCAATAAATGCCTGATATTATATGTAGATATTCAACAACCTTGTACTTGAATAATCTATATTAAGAGACGGCCCAGCCATTCTCTCTCTTATGTGCGCGTGGTATTATGTGCGCGCGGCACGAATATCCGGCGCGCATCTTACACCATCAGGCGCGTGGAATGACCGCCGTCGCTTCGATCTCGACCTTGGCGCCTTCTTCGAGCAGGTCCGCGACCACCAGCAACGTCATCGCCGGAAAGTGCCGGCCGATGGTGCGGCGGTAGGCGGCGCCGATTTCCGCCTGGCGCGCGACGTAGGCCGCCTTGTCGGTGACGTACCAGTTCACCCGCACGAGGTGGTGCGGCTGGCCGCCCGCCTCGGCCAGCACCTGAACGATGTTCGACAACGCCTGCTCGACCTGCGCGACGAAGTCGTCACCGACAAGCTTGGCGTCCTTGTCCCAGCCGATCTGGCCGGCGATGAAGACCTGGACCCCTTCGGCGGCGATGCCGTTGGCGTAGCCCTTGGGCGCGGCCCAGGCCTTGGGCTGGAGAATATTGAAATTGTTCTTGGTCATCACTGTCTATTGGTGTCGCAACCGGAAGCGCTGGATCTTGCCGGTCTGGGTCTTGGGCAAGGCCTCGACGAAATTCACGGCGCGCGGGTACTTGTAGGGCGCGATCACGGCCTTCACGTGATCCTGCAGGCGCTTGCGGCAGACCTCGTCGCCGCTGACGCCGGACTTCAGGACGACAAAGGCCTCGACGATCTGGCCGCGCTCGGTGTCGGGAGCGCCGATGACCGCACATTCAGCGACGTCGGCGTGCGACAGCAGCGCCGCCTCGACTTCCGGACCGGCGATGTTGTAGCCCGCCGACACGATTATGTCGTCCGCGCGCGCGACGAAGTGGAAGCGGCCCTCGTCGTCCTGCATGAAGGTGTCGCCGGTCAGGTTCCAGCCGTCGCGCACATAGGTGGTCTGCCGCTTGTCGGCGAGGTAACGGCAGCCGGTCGGGCCGCGCACCGCGAGCCGGCCGACCTCGCCCGGCATGAGGTCGTTCATGTGCTCGTCGACGATCTTGGCCTCATAGCCGCCGACCGGCCGGCCGGTGGCGCCGGGGCGCGCGTCGCCGATGCGGTTCGTCACGAAGATGTGCAGCATCTCGGTTGAGCCGATGCCGTCGAGGATCGGCTTCTTGGTCTTCGCCACCCATTCCTCGAACACCGGCGCCGGCAGCGTCTCGCCGGCGGACACCGCGATGCGCAAGGACGACAGGTCGGCGCCCTGGTCGAAGGCCGCCAGCATCGCCCGGTACGCGGTCGGCGCGGTGAAGCAGATGGTCGCCTTATAGGTCTCGATGATCTGAATCATGTTGGCGGGCGAGGCATTCTCCAGCAGCGTCGCGGTGGCGCCGAAACGCAGCGGGAAAATCGCCATGCCGCCGAGGCCGAAGGTGAAGGCCAGAGGCGGCGAGCCGACGAAAATATCGTGGGGCGTGACGTTCAGCACTTCCTTGGCATAACCGTCGGCGACGATCAGCAGGTCGCGATGAAAGTGCATCGTCGCCTTCGGCTCGCCGGTGGTGCCGGAGGTGAAGCCGAGCAGCGCGACGTCGTCGCGGGCGGTCTTCACGGCGTCGAACTGCACCGGCTTGTCGAGCGCCACGCGGTCAAGCTCGGCGTCGTGGTTCGAGGTGCCGTCGAAGCAGACCACCTGCTTGAGGAAACGGCTGTCCTTGGCGCAGGCGATCAGCTCGTCGGCGATGCGGCTGTCGCACAGCGCGAGCGCGATCTCGGCCTTGTCGACGATCTTGGTGAGCTCGCCGGCCCGCAGCAACGGCATGGTGTTGACCACCACGGCGCCGGCCTTGGTCGCCGCCAGCCAGGCCGCGACCAGCGCCGGATTGTTGCCGGAGCGAATGAGCACGCGGTTGCCCGGCTTGACGCCGTAGTTCTCCACCAGCGCATGCGCCAGGCGGTTCGACCAGTCGGTCAGCTCCTTGTACGTGCGTCGGCGGCCGTTGCCGATCAGCGCGACGCGGTCGCCGTGGCCGCGCTCGACGACGCGGTCGGTCAGCTCGACTGCGGCGTTGAGCCGTTCCGGATACTGGAATTCCGGCCGGTCGAGCAGCAGCTTGGGCCACTGGTCGAACGGCGGGAGATTGTCGCGCGCGAACGTGTCGACATGCGCGCTCGGACCAAGCGTCGGTATAACCCCTGCCGTAGACATCTTAACGCTCCGCTGAAGATAGGACTGCCCGGGCAATGACGAGTTTCTGGATGTCGGACGCGCCTTCGTAGATGCGCAGCGCGCGGATATCGCGGTAAAGCATCTCGACCGGACGGCCGGACCGCACGCCGTCGCCGCCGTGGATCTGCACCGCCGTGTCGATGACGCGCTGCGCCGCTTCCGTCGCGTACAGCTTGGCCATCGCCGCCTCGCGGGAAACGCGCGCGGCGCCCATGTCCTTGGTCCAGGCGGCGCGGTAGATCAGGAGCGCCGCGGCGTCGATCTCCAACGCCATGTCGGCGATGTGGCCCTGCACCATCTGCAGGTCGGCGAGCGAGCCGCCGAACATCCGGCGGTTGGACGCGCGCGCCACCGTCTCCTGCATGGCGCGGCGGGCAAAGCCGAGCGCGGCGGCGCCGACCGTGGTGCGGAACACGTCGAGCGTCGCCATCGCGATCTTGAAGCCGTCGCCGCCTTTGCCGAGCAGCGCGCCGGCGCCGACCCGGCAGTTTTCGAATTGCAGACGCGCCAGCGGATGCGGCGCGATGACGTCGATCCGCTCGGCGATCGACAGGCCCGGATTGTCGCCGGCGACGATGAAAGCCGACAGGCCGCGGGCGCCCGGCGCCTCGCCGGTGCGCGCGAACACCACGTAAAGGTCGGCGATGCCGCCGTTCGAGATCCAGCACTTCTCGCCGTCGAGCACGTAGCCGTCGCCGTCGCGCCGGGCGGTCGTGGTGATGTTGGCGACGTCGGAGCCGGAGGCCGCTTCGGTCAGGGCAAAGGCGGCAATGGCCGCGCCGCTGCGCGTCTTCGGCAGCCAGGTGCGGCGCTGCGCGTCGTTGCCGAACAGCGAGACCGGACCGGCGCCGAGGCCCTGCATGGCGAAGGCGAAGTCGGCGAGGCCGGAATGGCGGGCCAGCGTCTCGCGCACCAATGCCAGCGTGCGCACGTCGATGCGCGTGCTGCCGTCCTCGTTCGGCGCGGTGTGCTTGAGCCAATCGTCCTTGCCGAGCCGCGCCACCAGCGCGCGGCAGGCGGCGTCGACGTCGTGATGGTCGATGTCGCCGAGGTTGGCGGCCGCCCAGGTGTCGAGCTTCTCCGCGAGCGCGCGGTGGCGCTCCTCGAAAAACGGCCAGCTGAGAAAACTCGTGTCGCGCATCGCGTCAGTCTCCGGCAAAGCGCGGGCTGCTCTTCGCCACGAACGCCTCATAGGCCCGCTTGAAGTCCTGCGTCTGCATGCAGATCGCCTGC
>CAYJPU010000093.1:1856-8485 GCA_964372105.1 uncultured Undibacter sp. | reverse complement strand
GATCGCCTGCTCGAGCGACATCGACCATTCCTGGCCGAGCATAGTCTTGGTCATCCTGTGTGCAAAGTTCGGGCCGTCGGCGAGCCGCTTCGCCGGCGCCAAAGCGTCGGCCTCCAGCTGCCCGGGCGACGTCAGTCTGTTGAAGAAGCCCCGGCTGAAATGCGCCGGCTTGAAATCCTTCATGATCATGGCGTTGATTCTCCGTTGCGCGTGCGGCGCGCCAGGCCGTCGAGATCCCCGATGATCCTTTCCGCCTCCGCCGCGTCGATATCCGTCAGCAGTTCGTCGACCCAGCTCTCGTGCGCCTTTGCGACATTGGCGAAATGCGACGCGCCCTTGGGCGTCAGCCGCACGATGAACGAGCGGCGGTCGGTCGCCGGCGCCTGGCGCAGCACCAGCTTTTCGGTCACCAGCCGGTCGATGATGCCGGTGACGTTGCCGTTCGACACCATCAGATGGCGCGACAGCTCCGTCATGGTCATGCCGTCCTCGGCGCGGGCGAGCGCGGCCATGACGTCGAACTGCGGCAAGGTGACCGCGAATTGCGTGCGCAGCCGTTCGCGCAGTTCGGCTTCGATGGCGCGCGCCGAGCGCAACAGCCGGAGCCAGAGCCGCAGCCGCTGCTTGCTCGCCGGCCGCGCCGTGCCGCGCTCGCGGGGTTTGCTGGCCGTCGTCATATCTGACCTCCCGCCACCGCGATGGCCTGGCCGTTGATCGAAGAGGATTCGGGCGAGCACAGAAACAGCACGGTGTGGGCGACCTCCTGCGGCGTGATCAAGCGGCCGTGGGCGTTGTCCTTCGCCAGCGTCGCGCGCGATTCGGCCTCGCTGCGGCCGGTCTTGGCGGCGATGTTGCCGGCGGCGGCCGCGAGCAACGGCGTGTCGGTGAAGCCCGGGCACACGGCATTGACGGTGACGCCGGTCGCGGTCAGTTCGACGCTCAGCGCCCGCGCCAGCCCGACGACGCCGTGCTTGGCGGCGCAATAGGCGGAAACGTAGCTGTAGCCTTTCAGCCCGGCGGTCGACGAAATAAACACGATGCGGCCGTTGGTCTTGGCTTGCGTGACGTCGGCCAGCGCGGCGCGCACGGTGAGGAAGGCGCCGGTCAAATTGACGCCGATGGTCTCTTGCCAGAGCGTCAGATCGGTCTTGGCCGCCGGCGCGCTGGTCGCCGTGCCGGCATTGGCGACGACGATGTCGATCGGCCCATGCGCCGCACGCGCGGCCGCGACCATCGCGGCGCAGTCGGCTTCGCGCGTGACGTCGGCGACGATGGCCGTGGCCTTCGGCAGCTTGGCGGCGACCGCATCGAGCGGCGCCTTGCGCCGGCCGGCCAGCGACACCGCGGCGCCCGCCTCCGACAATGCTTGCGCAATGGCGGCGCCGATGCCGGTGCCGCCACCGGTGACAAGCGCGTGCCGGTTGGCGAGCGCGCCCATCAGACCTTCCCCGTCATGACTTCGGGACGGCCCTTGAGGCGGTGCAATTGGTTGCGGCCCTGCAGATAGGGCTTTGGCCAGCCGACGCCTTCGAACTGCAGACCGGCGGCGGCGTGCAGCGTCCAATACGGATTGGCGAGATGCGGCCGCGCCAGACAGACGAGATCGGCGCGCCCCGCCATCACAATCGAGTTGACGTGATCGGGCTCGTAGATGTTGCCGACCGCCATGGTGGTGACGCCGGCCTCGTTGCGGATGCGATCCGAAAACGGCGTCTGGAACATGCGGCCGTAGACCGGCTTGGCGCGCGTGCTGGTCTGCCCCGCCGACACGTCGATGAGATCGACACCCGCCTCCGTCAGCATGCGTGCGATGGCGACGGCATCCTGCGGTGTGACGCCGTCGGCGCCGACCCAGTCGTTGGCGGAAATACGCACCGAGACCGGTTTGTGGTCCGGCCACACCTTGCGCACCGCCTTGAACACCTCCAGCGGGAAGCGCATGCGGTTCTCGAGGCTGCCGCCGTATTCGTCGGTGCGCTTGTTGGTCAGCGGCGTGATGAAGGCCGACATCAGATAGCCGTGCGCGTAATGCAGCTCCAGCCAGTCGAAGCCGGCGCGCTCGCCGCGCTCGGCCGCCTGCACGAACTGGTCGCGCACCTTGTCCATGTCGGCGCGCGTCATTGCGCGCGGCACCTGGTTGTCGTCGTTCCAGCGCACCGCGGACGGCGCCAGGACTTCCCAGTTGCCTGACGCAAGCGGCGCATCCATCGTTTCCCAACCGAGCTGGGTCGAGCCCTTGGGGCCCGAATGGCCGAGCTGGAGCGCGGCCTTGGCGGCGGTCTCAGCGTGGATGAAATCGACGATGCGCTTCCAGGCTTTTTCCTGCGCGTCGGTATAGAGGCCGGTGCAGCCGGGCGTGATGCGGCCCTCCGGCGAGACGCAGGTCATCTCGGTGAACACCAGCCCGGCGCCGCCTTTGGCGCGCTCGGCGTAATGCACGAAGTGCCAGTCGGTCGGCAGGCCGTCGACGGCGCGGTACTGCGCCATCGGCGACACCACGACGCGGTTGTCGAGCTCGACCCCGCGCACGCGCAGCGGCACGAACATCGGCGGCTTGGCGACGGCGGCGTTCTTGCCGGTGGCGTTGGTCTCGAACCACTTCTCGGCGCTCGCCAGCCATGCCGGATCGCGTTGGCGCAGGTTCTCGTGGCTGATGCGCTGCGAGCGCGTCAGCAGCGAGTAGTTGAACTGCACCGGATCGAGATGGAAATAGCGCTCGACGTCCTCGAACCATTCGATCGAGTTGCGCGCCGCGCTCTGCAGGCGCAGCACTTCCAGCCGCCGCTCGTCCTCGTAGCGCGCGAAGGCGCGCTCCATGGTCGGCTCGCTGTGCAGGTAATTGGCGAGCGCCATGGCGCTTTCCATGGCGAGCTTCGAGCCGGAGCCGATCGAGAAATGCGCGGTGGCGGCGGCGTCGCCCAGCAGCACGACGTTCTTGTGGCTCCAGCGCTCGCACAGCACGCGGTTGAAATTGAGCCAGGCCGAGCCGCGCAGGTGGCGGGCGTTCGACATCAGGCTGTTGCCGTTGAGATATTTGGCGAAGATCTTCTCGCAGGCCGCGATCGTCTCAGTGCCTTCCATGCGGTCGAAGCCGGCCTTGCGCCAGGTCTCTTCCGAGCACTCGACGATGAAGGTCGCGGTGTCGGCGTCGAACTGGTAGGCGTGCGCCCAGATCCAGCCGGCCGCGGTCTGTTCGAAGATGAAGGTGAAGGCGTCGTCGAACTTCTGGTGCGTGCCGAGCCAGATGTACTTGCAGGCCCGCACGTCGATGTCGGGCTTGAACACGTCGGCATGGGCCTCGCGCACGCGCGAATTGATGCCGTCGGCGCCGACGATCAGGTCGTAGTCCTTGTAGGCGTCGAGGCCTTGCGCCTCGGTCTCGAACTCGATTCTGACGCCGAGCTCGCGGGCGCGGTTCTGCAGGAGATTCAACAGGCGCTTGCGGCCGATGCCGCTGAAGCCGTGGCCGCCGGAGCGCGTCACCGCACCGCGGTAGTGCACCGCGATGTCGTCCCAATAGACGAAGGAATCGTGGATCGCCTTGGTGCTGACCGGATCGTTCGATTCGAGATTACCGAGCGTCTCCTCGGACAGCACGACGCCCCAGCCGAAGGTGTCGTCTGGCTTGTTGCGTTCGATCACCACCACCTCGTTCGAGGGGTCGCGCAACTTCATCGAAATCGCGAAATAAAGTCCGCCCGGGCCGCCGCCCAGAATTGCCGCGCGCATGTGCCGGCTCCCATGATCGGTCGTCTTGGGCGGCGAGCATGCTACAGGTCCGGAGATATTACAAACATAAAATATTCATGCCTAAAATAATATCAGGCCCGCTGCGGGGCGTGTTCATGGGCGTGTTCATGGGCCACGATCCGTTTCAGTTCCGGCAGGCACGAACCGCAATTGGTGCCCGCCTTCAGCGCTGCGCCGATCTCGTCGACGCTGACGGCGTTGCCGCTCGTGACCGCTTCGCGGATGGCGTTGATGCCGACGCCGAAGCAGGCGCAGATCAGCCGCCCTGGATCGGCCAGCCCGTCGGTGGATTTGCCGGACAGCACGGCGCGGCGCTGCGCCGCCGGCAGCTGCTCGCTTTCGAACAGCGCCTTGACGGCGTCCCAATGCGGCGCCGCTTCGGCCGGTCCGATGAACAGGCAGCCGTCGAGCCGTCCCTCGACAAACATCGCCATGCGATAGAGGCCGCGCGGCGCGTCGGAATATTCCGCGGTTTCGTCCGTACCGAACAGCGTGCGCGCGAAGGCGCGCCAGGCCGCCGGCTCGGCATTGCTTGCCAGCAAATAGCCGACGCCCTGCTTCAGCGTCACCCGCGACCACCACGTGCCCGCCGGCAGCGCCAGCGCCGCGTGCGCCAGCGCGAAGCCGCGATACTTGAACGCGACCGGCGCGACCGCCGCCACGCTCGCCTTCGCTTCCGGCTGGCCGGAATAAGGATCGTTGGCGCGCGCCACCAGCTCGCCGACGCGCGCCGAGGACGCGGTTTCGTCGCTCCAGTGGATCGGCGCGAACAGCGAGCCGCGCCGCTGCGCGTCGGTGACCACGACCTTGAGCACGCAGGCGCCGTCCGGCGTGCGCACCTGCGCGAAGCCGCCGTCGGTCAGCTTGGCCGCCACCGCGTCGTCCGGGTGCACCTCGACGAATGGCTCCGGCAGATGGTTGGCCAGCCGCGCGCTCAAGCCGCTGCGCGTCATGGTGTGCCACTGGTCGCGCACGCGGCCGGTGTTGAGACGGAACGGAAACTCCTTCGAGACCGCCGCGCGCGGCGTGGGCGGCTCGGGCGCGATCAGCCGCGCCTTGCGGTCCGGCGTGAAGAAGCCGCCTTTGGCAAAGAAGCGCGTGTCGCCGCGCGCCTCACCTTCACGCGCCGGCCACTGCACCGGCGCGAGCGCGTCGAACGCCTCCTCGCTCAGCGTGGCCAGCGCGCCGATGTCGAAATCGCGCGTGCCGTCGTTCTCGAACGCCGACAGCGCCGCGTGCTCCTTGAAGACGTCGGCCGCCGAGCCGTAGTCGAACGCATCGCCGTAACCCATGCGGCGGGCGACCTGCGCCACGATCCACCAGTCCGGCTTGGCTTCGCCCGGCGACGGCAAGAACGCCCGTTGGCGCGAGATGCGCCGCTCGGAGTTGGTGACGGTGCCGTCCTTCTCGCCCCAGGCGGCGGCCGGCAGCAGCAGATGCGCGCCGGCGTTGACCGTGTCGTTGGAGCGCACGTTCTCCGACACGACGAACAGATCGAGCTTCGCCAGCGCGGCGCGCACCGCGCCCGCGCGCGGCAGCGACACCGCCGGGTTGGTCGCCATCACCCACAGCGCCTTGATCTGGCCGCGCTCGACCGCCTCGAACATCTGCACGGCCTTGAGGCCTTCGCGCCGGGCAATTCGCGGCGCTTGCCAGAAGCGGCCGACCCGGTCGACTTCGGCCGGCGTGAAATTCATATGCGCCGCAAGCTGATTGGCGAGGCCGCCGACTTCGCGGCCGCCCATGGCGTTGGGCTGGCCGGTGAGCGAGAACGGACCCGCGCCCGGCTTGCCGATGCGGCCGGTGGCGAGATGGCAATTGATGATGGCGTTGACCTTGTCGGTGCCTTGCGCCGACTGGTTCACGCCTTGCGAAAAACAGGTGACCGTGTTCGGCGTATTCTCGAACAGCGCGAAGAACCGCACGATGTCGGCGGGAGAAAGTCCGGTGGCGGTGGCGGTCGCCATGGCGTCCGGCGCGATCGCGCGCGCACGCGCCAGCGCCTCGCCGATGCCGGTAGTGTGGGCGTCGACGTATTCGTAGTCGAGCGCCAGCCTGTCGGCGAGGTGCACCAGCAGGCCGCTGAACAGCGCGGTATCCATGCCGGGCGCGATTGGCAGGAACAGGTCGGCGTCTTCGGCGCTGGCGGTGCGGCGCGGATCGATCACGACGATCCTGGCGCCACGCGCACGCTTGTTGGCGATGATGCGCTGATACAGCACCGGATGGCACCAGGCCGCATTGGAGCCGACCAGGACGATGAGATCGGCGCGGTCGAGATCCTCGTAGGTGCCGGGCACGGTGTCGGCGCCGAACGCGCGGCGATGGCCGGCCACCGACGACGACATGCACAGGCGCGAATTGGTGTCGACGTTGGCCGAGCCGAGGAAGCCCTTCATCAGCTTGTTGGCGACGTAGTAATCTTCGGTCAGCAATTGGCCGGACAGGTAGAACGCCACCGAATCAGGCCCATGCTGCGCGACGGTGCGGGCAAAGCCGTCGGCGACGCTTTGCAACGCGTTGTCCCACGACAGCTGCGCCAGCGTGCCGTCCGCTTGGCGCTGCATCGGGTGCAAGAGACGGCTCTCGAGCCCGAGCGTCTCGCCGAGCGCCGAGCCCTTCGAGCACAGCCGTCCGGCGTTGGCCGGATGCTCCGGATCGCCGGCGATGACCGCGCCGCCGCGTCCGTCCGGCTTTGCCAGCACGCCGCAGCCGACGCCGCAATACGGGCAGGTCGTGCGCACCGCCGGCGGATGCTGCGCAGGCGCGTTCATCATTTTCCCTTCATCCCTCCCCCGCTTGCGGGGGAGGGTCGGGGTGGGGGCCGCGGGGGTGGGGGGGGGGGGGAAGAAGGGGGGGGTTGCAAACCACCCCCCCGG
>CAYJPU010000093.1:0-1846 GCA_964372105.1 uncultured Undibacter sp. | reverse complement strand
GGGGGGGGGGGGGGGGGGGGGCGCCCCCCGCCCGGGGGGGGGGGGGGGGGGGGCCACACTCTCGGTGGATAGCAAACCCTACCCGGCTCGCTAACGCTCGCCACCCTCCCCTTTCAGGGGAGGGATAAAGAGCGAGCGGAATGTCCGCGCCTGGTCCCATCAGTACACGTCCTGCTGGTAGCGGCCTTTTCGCTTCAGGTCGGCGACGAACATCGCCGCCTCTTCCGGGCTGCGCACGCCGTGCTGCGCGACGATATCGACCAGCGCCGCTTCGACATCCTTGGCCATGCGCTTGGCGTCGCCGCAGACGTAGACGTGCGCGCCGTCGGCCAGCCACGCCCACAGGTCGCGGCCGACCTCGCGCATGCGGTCCTGCACGTAGAACTTCTCGTCGCCGTCGCGCGACCAGGCGAGCGACAGGCGCGTCAGCAGGCCGTCGGCCTTCATCGCATTGAATTCGTCTTCGTAGAAGAAGTCGCAGTTGCTGCGCTGATGGCCGAAGAACAGCCAGTTGCGGCCGGGCGCATGAATCGCGCGGCGCTCTTCCAGGAAGGCGCGGAACGGCGCCACGCCGGTGCCGGGGCCGACCATGATGACCGGAACGGACGGGTCGGCCGGCAGGCCGAAGGCGTGCGCCTTCTGCACGTAGACCTTGGCGCTGGTGCCGAGCGGCAGGCGCTCGGCCAGGCACGTCGAGCACACGCCGTGGCGGCGGCGCGCGCCGACATCGTAACGCACCGCGTCGACCGTGAGCGTGACGCGGCCGGGCGCGGTCTTCGGCGACGACGAGATCGAATAGAGCCGCGGCTGCAAAGGATCGAGCGCCTCGATAAAGGCTTCCGGGTCGGGCCGGATGCCGGCGAACTTCTCGATCGCCGCCAGCACGTCGAGCGTGGCGGCGTCGCCGTCCGGGTCCTCGCCGACGCTGAGCGCGCGCGCCTTACGGCGGCGTTCGCCGCCGGCGATGTAGGAGAACAACTGGAGCAGCATGTCCGGCGCAGGCGACAGCGACACGCTGTCGAGCAGCACCTCGCGCAACGTGCGCCCGCCGATCGGGAAATCCGGCGGCGCCTCGAGCGCCTTGATCACGGCGTCGACCAGCGCCGGATCGTTGTTCGGAAACAGACCGAAGGCGTCGCCGACCGTGTAGTCGAGGCCGCTGGCGCTGAGATCGAACTCGACGTGCCAGGTTTCCTTTTCGGAACCCGCCTTGTTGAGCAGCCGGCGCGACACCAACGACGCCGTCACCGGGTTGTCGCGCGAACGGCCCGGCGCGCCGGCCACGGGCGGCGCAGGCTCGGCAGCAGCGGCCGCCGCCGGTTTGACGGCGGGCGGCACGGCCTTCATCTCCTCGGCCAGCGTCTTGAGCATGCGGGCGGTTTCCTTGCCGCCCGGCACGCACAGGTTCAGCCGCTCTTCCTTGCCGCTCGCGATCGCGCCCGAGTAATTCTTGCAGTCATAGCCGCACTGGCCGCAATCCTGCTGCGCCATCGCCGCCATCAGCCGCCAGCGCACCGGCTTGCCGTCGGCAAGCTGCATGCGTTCCGTCAACGGCAGCGACTGGTCGTGCCACGGCGCGCCGTCGTCGTCGTCTTCCGCGTTCGTGGCACCGCCGTTGATCAAGGCGGCCGCCTGATCGCCCGAGATCGGCGTCACGCCGAAGCCGTCGAGCGACACCAGCCCGGCGAAGAAGCCGTTGAGCCAGGCGCGCTGCTCGTCGGAGAACGGCGCGGTGTCGGGCACCAGCGCGGGCAGCGGCGGGGGAATGTTCTGGCTCATGCGTCCACCCCGGCGTCGAACATTGCCTTCAACGCCTCGACGTCATGGCGGCGCGAGAAGGCGACGA
>CAYJPU010000092.1:0-12496 GCA_964372105.1 uncultured Undibacter sp. | reverse complement strand
GCCGTAGCCCATGGTGCCTAAGCCGCCGGAGGTCATCCAGCGGTTGGGCTCCTGGAAGCCGTAGAATTGCGCCGCCCACATCTGGTGCTGGCCGACCTCGGTGGTGATGTAGGTGTCGCGGTCCTTGGTCAGCTCGTAGAGCCGCTGGATGGCGTATTGCGGCTTGATCACCTCGTTCGACGGCCGGTAGGCGAGCGACTTGCGCGCGCGCCACTTGTCGACCTGCGTCCACCACATCGACATCGCCTTCTTGTCGACCTGGTGAGCGCCGGTGCGCCACAGCCGCACCATGTCCTCAAGCACATGCGCGCAGTCGCCGACGATCGGCACGTCGACATGAACGTTCTTGTTGATCGAGGACGGGTCGATGTCGATATGGATCTTCTTCGAGCCGGGCGAGAACGCATCGATGCGCCCGGTGATGCGGTCGTCGAAGCGCGCGCCGACACAGACCATGACGTCGCAGTCGTGCATCGCCATGTTGGCTTCCAGCGTGCCGTGCATGCCGAGCATGCCGACCCACTGCGGATCGGCGGCCGGAAACGCGCCGAGGCCCATCAAGGTCGAGGTGATCGGAAAGCCGGTGAGCTTGACCAGTTCGCGCAAGAGACCGCTCGCCGCCTTGCCGGAGTTGACGACGCCGCCGCCGGTGTAGAACAGCGGCCGCTTGGCGTGCGCCATCAGTTCGACCGCTTCCTTGATCTTGGCCAGATCGCCCTTGACCTTGGGCCTGTAGCCGGTGTGCGCGAACTCCTTCGGCTTCGAATAGACGCCCTTGGCGAACTGGACGTCCTTCGGCACGTCGACGACGACCGGGCCCGGCCGGCCGCTGGCGGCGATGTGGAACGCCTCGTGCAGCACGCGCGGCAGGTCCTCGATGCGCTTGACCAGGTAATTGTGCTTGGTGCACGGCCGCGTGATGCCGACGGTGTCGCATTCCTGGAAGGCGTCGTTGCCGATCAGGTGGGTCGGCACCTGGCCGGTGATGCAGACGATCGGGATCGAGTCGCACAGCGCGTCGGTCAGACCCGTCACCGCGTTGGTGGCGCCAGGGCCGGAGGTGACGAGCACGCAGCCGACCTTGCCGGTCGAGCGCGCATAGCCTTCGGCCGCGTGCACCGCGCCCTGTTCATGACGGACCAGCACGTGTTTGACCTTGTCTTGCGCGAAAATGGCGTCGTAGATCGGCAACACCGCGCCGCCCGGATAGCCGAACAGGTGCTGCACGCCCTGATCCGCCATCGCCTGGATCACCATTTCGGCGCCGGTCATTTCCTTTGTCATGCTCGTCGTCCTTCCGTCGCTACCTGAAGTCCCAATTCGGCCAATAAAAAAGGCCCGTAAAGGGCCATGTCCGGACGCTTCCCTGTGCAGTCCTATTTCAGGCCTGCCGGCGGGGCGTCCGAACTCCTACTACGATAAGAATGTTGCGCAACATTGCCCTGACCCGCATTTTCCTTGCGCGTTATAATCAGGCCCTCGGGGCCGGTCAAGCGGCTTTTTAGCGCAAATCGGGCCGTCGCGACACGGGTCTACGCCCCTCAAAAGCGGCGGGGCGCCCCATTACGAAGGCGCCCCGCCGTGGATGATTTCATCAAACGCCTTTTCCGCCGGCGCCCACGGCCAATCCTTCATCTGGTTGCGAAACCAGGTGACCTGGCGTTTGGCGTAGCGGCGCGTGTCCATCACCCCGCCGGCCGCGGCTTCCTCCAATGTGATCTCGCCGTTCAGGTGCCGGATCAGCCACGGCACGCCATGCGCCTTCATCGCCGGCAACAAGGGATCGAGCCCGCGCGCGGCAAGCGCACTCACCTCGTCGAGCGCGCCGGCGGCCAGCATCGTCGCAAAGCGCTCCTCGATCCGGCGCACCAACTCGGTGCGCTCGCAGGTGATGAACACCTTTGCAGCCTTGGCCGTGTCGACCAGCGGCGGCTGGCCATCGCGATGCCAGTCGGTGAGCGAGCGTCCGGTCGCCAACACCACTTCGAGCGCGCGTGAGATGCGGGAACGGTCGAGCGGCATCAGCCGGCGCGCGGTGAGCGGGTCGCGCTCGCGCAGTTCGGCATAAAGCGGCGCCACGCCGTCGCGCGCCAGGCGGCCGCGCACGGCATTGCGGATCGTCGCCGGGATCGGCGGCACCGCCGCAAGCCCGGTCAGCAGCGCCTTGAAATACAGCCCAGTACCGCCGACCAAAATCGGGACGCGGTTTGTCTGCGCGCATTCTTCCAGCACGGCGCCGACGTCGCGGCACCAGCGCCCGACCGAATAGTTCTCGGCCGCATCGACATGGCCGTAGAGCCGGTGCGGCGCGGCCGCTTCTTCCTCGGGCGATGGCCGCGCGGTGATGATGCGCAGGTCGCGGTACACCTGCATCGAGTCGGCATTGACGACGACGCCACCGAGCCGCTCGGCGAGCCGCAACGCCAGCGCCGACTTGCCGCTCGCGGTCGGTCCTGCAATAAGCACCGCCTGCATCAATGGACGTCTTTCCGCATGACCGCTCTCGTCCCCCATGTCGTCACTCTGATCGCCCCCGTCGCGGGCGGGCTCACCGCCGCGGCGGTGGAAGCCGCGCGCGCGGCGCTCCCCGGCGCCGGCGCGCCGTCATGGCTCGCCGCCGGCACCGCCGCCGACATCCCCTTTAGCGCGGAAGACGGCCTCCACCAACGCGCTCTGGCCGCGCGCCTGCGGGCGCTCGTTCCCGGCGTCGATGTGGTGGCGCAGCTGGCCGCACACCGGCGCAAGAAGCTGTTTCTGGCGGACATGGATTCCACCATGATCGGCCAGGAATGCATCGACGAACTCGCCGACTATGCCGGCCTGAAGGCGCATGTCGCGACGATCACCGAACGCGCCATGCGCGGTGAGATCGCCTTCGAGCCGTCGCTGCGCGAGCGCGCCGCGCTGCTGGAAGGCCTGCCGGTGTCGGTAGTCGAGGAAGTGCTGCGCGAACGCATTCGTTTGACGCCCGGCGCGCGTACCCTGGTCGGCACCATGCGGGCGAACGGCGCGCGCACCGCGCTCGTCTCCGGCGGCTTCACGCTATTCACCGACCGCGTCGCCGCCATGATCGGCTTTGACGAGAACCGCGCCAACACGTTGACGCTGATCGACGGCCACTCGCTCGCCGGCCGGGTGGCAGAGCCGATCTTCGGCCGCGACGGCAAGCGTGCCGCGCTGCTGGAGTTGCGGCAGGAGCTTGGGCTTGCCAAGCACGACACGCTGGCGATCGGCGACGGCGCCAACGATCTCGACATGATCGCCGAAGCCGGCCTTGGCGTCGCCTATCACGCCAAGCCGAAGGTGGCGGAAGCCGCGAGCGCACGCATCGACCACGGCGACCTCACCGCGCTGCTGTATGTGCAGGGCTATCGGAAAGACGAGTTCGTGGAATAATCCCTCGTCACTCCGGGGCGCGGGCGAAGCCCGTGAATCCGGAATCCAGAAATTAACTCAAATGAGTCGTGTGTTTCGACTGGATTCCGGGTTCGCGCCTATCGGCGCGCACCGGAATGACAGTTCTTACCGCAAGCCAGTTACTGCAAGCTCAGCGCCACGAAGGTCGGGTCGCCGTCGGGCGACACCACCAGCAGCACGACCGACTTCTTGCCGTCCTTCTTGAGCTTGTCGATGCGGGTCTGCAGGTCGGCCGCGGTCGCGACCGGCTGCTGCTGCACCTCGGCGATCACCATGCCGGGCGCCAGCCGCTTCTCGGCCGCCGGCGAATTGGCGTCGACGCCGGTGATAACGACGCCGCCCTTCACCTTGTCCTTGATCTTGTGCTTCTTGCGCAGATCGGCGGTGAGGTTCGCGAGGTCGAGGCCGAGCGCCTTCTTCACCGCGGTCTTTTCTTCCGCCGGCGTCTCGCTCTTCTTGTTGGCAAGCGCGGCCTGCTTCTCACCGTCCTCGAGACGGCCGAGCTTGACGGTCCTGGCTTCTTCCTTGCCCTTGCGGATGACGATCACCTCGACATCCTTGCCGACCGGCGTCTGGGCGACGATCTTGGGCAGATCGCGCATTTCCTTGATGTCCTTGCCGTCGAACTTGACGACCACGTCGCCCGGCTCGATGCCGGCGGGCTTTGCCGGTCCCTTGTCGTCGATGCCGGCGATCAGCGCGCCGCGCGCCGGCTTGATCGAAAGGCTTTCGGCGATCTCGTCGGTGACCTGCTGGATGCGCACGCCGAGCCAGCCGCGGCGCGTCTCGCCGAACTGACGCAGTTGATCGATCACCGCCAGCGCGGTCTTCGACGGCACCGCAAAGCCGATGCCGATCGAGCCGCCGGACGGCGAGATGATCGCGGTGTTCACGCCGATCACTTCACCATTGAGATTGAACAGCGGGCCGCCCGAATTGCCGCGGTTGATGGCGGCGTCGGTCTGGATGTAGTTGTCGTACGGGCCCGAATTGATGTCGCGGTTGCGCGCCGAAACGATGCCGGCGGTCACCGTGCCGCCGAGGCTGAACGGGTTGCCGATCGCGATCACCCATTCGCCCAGCCGCAGCCTGTCGCTGTCGCCGAACTTCACCGCCTTCAGCGGCTTGTCGGATTTCACCTTGAGCAGCGCGAGGTCGGTCTTGGCGTCGCGGCCGAGCACTTCGGCCTTCAGCGTGGTGCCGTCGTTGAGGATGACGCTCACCTCGTCGGCATCGGCGATGACGTGGTTGTTGGTCACCACCAGGCCACCGGCATCGATGATGAAGCCGGAGCCGAGCGAGCTCACCCGGCGCGGCGTCGGCGCCTGCTTCTGGCCGTTTTGACCGTTCTGACCACCCGGTGCGCCGGGGGTCCCTTGTCCGCGGCGGTTCTTGAAGAACTCCTCGAAGAACTCCTCGAACGGCGAGCCCGGCGGCAATTGCGGCATGCCGCCGCTTGCGCTGAGGTCGACCGACTGCTTGGTCGAGACGTTGACCACTGCGTCGATGACCTGCTCGGCGACATCGGCGATGTTTTCCGGGCCGCGCGCCTGGACCGGTGCGGTCAGGAGCGGCCAGGCAATGGCGGCGGCGGCGAAAACGGTGAGGCCCCTGCGGGCGGGCGTCGTCAGGCAGTTGAACGGGGCGCCCATGGGCGTCGATTCTCCTCGAAAAGAGTCAGGACCAAGGTGGCCCTGTCTTCGAGGCGATTCAAGGGCGTGGCGATCAATACCGCGGGAACGTCTACGGCCGGCGGACCGGAGCCGCCTACCCCCGCACGAGCCAGACCACGATCAACCCGACGATGGCCGAGCCGATACCGATCACCCGCAGCGAGGCTTCCGGCGTTTCCACCACGCTCATCATCGCCCGCTTCGCCGGCCCCGGCAGGGCGGCGAAGATCAGGCCCTCGATGACGAAGACCAGCCCCACCGCCGCCAGGAAGTCGGACATGCCGGCCGTGCTTTCTTAGCGGGCGGGCGCGGCGGGCGTGGCCGGCGGCGCCGTGTCCGCACGCCACTTGCCGGCCGGGTCGTTGAAGAAGCGGAAGAAGTTGGAGTCGGGCTTGATCACCAGCCGGGTATCGGCCGGCTTGAGCGCCGCCTCATAGGCCTGCATCGAACGGTAGAAGGTGAAGAAGTCCTGATCCTGGTTGAAGGCGTCGGCGAAGATCTGGTTTCGCTTGGCATCGCCTTCGCCGCGGATCTGCTCGGACTGCGACTGCGCCTCGGCCACCAGCACCGTCACCTCGCGGTCGGCGCGCGAGCGGATTTCCTGGGCGCGCTGGGCGCCCTGCGCGCGGAATTCCGCCGCCTCGCGCTGACGTTCGGTCTGCATGCGCTGATACACCGCCTGGCTGTTCTGCTCCGGCAGGTCGGCGCGGCGGATACGCACGTCGACCACGCGGATGCCGTAGGCCTTCGCTTCCTGGTCAACCAGTTGCTGAATGCGGCCCATCAGGTCGGCACGCTGGTCGCGCACCACATGGGTGAAGGTCGCTTCACCCAGCACGCGGCGCAGCGCCGAATTGAGCAGGATGGAAAGCTGCGAATTGGCGCCGGCGATCGAACCGAGCGTCTGGTAGAAGCGCAGCGGGTCCTCGATGCGGTAGCGCGCGAAGGCGTCGACCACGAGCCGCTTCTGGTCGGAGGCGATGACTTCCTGCGACGGCGCTTCCAGGTCGAGGATGCGCTTGTCGATCGCGATCACGGCGTCGATGAACGGCACCTTGACGTGCAAGCCCGGCTCACTGACCACGCGCACCGGCTGGCCGAGGCGCACCACCAGCACCTGCTGGGTCTGATAGACCGTGAACAGGCTGCTGTAGCCGACGACGAGCGCCGCGACGATGAGGACGGCGGCGATGCCGCCGATGAAATTAAGCCTCATTGACGGCCTCCGGTCTGCGCTGGGGTGCGCGGCGCTTGCGCCGGCGCGGGCCGCGACAGCTCATTGAGCGGCAGATAAGGCAGCACGCCCGACGAACCCGACCCCGAATCGAGGATGATCTTGTCGGTGCCGCCGAGCACCCGCTCCATGGTTTCGAGGTACATGCGCTCGCGCGTCACGTCCGGCGCCTTCTTGTACTGCTCGTAGATCTTCAGGAAGCGCGACGTCTGACCGGTCGCTTCCGCCACCGTCTGCGACTTGTAGGCTTCGGCCGCCTGCGTGATCTGAGCCACGCGGCCGCGCGCTTCCGGCACAACGCGGTTGGCGTAAGTCTGCGACTCGTTGACCGCGCGCTCGAGGTCGGCGCGCGCCGCCTGCACGTCGCGGAACGAATCGATGACCTGCGTCGGCGGATCGACCTTCTGCAACTGCACCTGCTGGATGACGATGCCGGCGCCGTAGCTGTCCAGCGTCTTCTGCATCAGGTCCTGCACCGCGGTCTCGATGGTCTGCCGCGCGCCGGTCAAAATCGGTTGGATCTCGGAGCGGCCGATGACTTCGCGCATGGCGCCTTCCGCCACCGCCTTCACCGTGCCTTCCGGATTCTGGATGTTGAACAGATATTCGCCGACCCCGGTCGGCTTGACCTTCCACAGCACCGAGAAGTCGACGTCGACGATGTTCTCGTCGCCGGTGAGCATCAGGCTCTCTTCCGGCACGTCGCGCACGGTCGAACCGCGGCGCACGTCGTCGACGACGCGCATGCCGATGTCGATCTTGTTGACGCGCAGCGCCTTCGGCGTCAGCACGGTCTCGACCGGGTACGGCAGGTGGTAGTTCAGGCCCGGCTGCACTTCGCGCACTTCCTTGCCGAAGCGCAGGACGACGCCGAGCTCGTCCGGCTCCACCCTGAAGAAGCCCGAGAACCCCCACAGCGCGATCGCTCCCAAAGCGACCAGCGCGAAGCCCTTGCCGCCGAGATTACCGCCCGGCAGCACGCGGCGCAGCTTGTCCTGGCCACGACGGAGGATTTCCTCCAAATCCGGCGGGGTCGGCCCCGACGATTGCGGTCCGGAACCCCAGGGGCCCTTGCCCCCACCCGATCCCCACGGGCCGCCGCCACCGCCGCCGCCCTGATTGCTCCATGGCATAGAAAATGTCTCCCGCCGCCGGCGATGAAGTCCCGGCAGCTCTTGGTCGAGACGGGTTATAGGGGACGGACCGGTCCGTTACAACGCGCCGCTATGCCGCGATTGGCCGCATCCGCGGCCTCGCAAATCACGATATGGCGATGCCGGGCGGCCGGCGCCAGCCGTAGGCTGGACCGCTCAGCGGGCGCGCACGTAGGTCAGCACGGTAAAATCGGTGTCGTCGTCCGGTCCCCGCGCATGCCGCTCGCGCCGGGTCTCCCGCCACAATTGCGGGTCGATCGGCGGAAACAGCACGTCGCCCTCCGGCGCGGCATGGACGCGGGTGATCTCCAACCGGTCGGCGAAGGGCATGCAGATGTCAAAGACGTCGCCGCCGCCGATCACCATGACCTCATCGACGCCGCGCTTCTGCGCGTCCGCCCGGGCAGAGGCGAAGGCCGCGTCCAGGCTGGTGGCCCGCACCGTGCCCGGCGCCGTTACGCTCAGGTCGCGGCTGAGCACGATGTTGGTGCGGTCCTTCAGCACCCTGCCGATCGACTCGTAGGTCTTGCGGCCCATGATCATCGGCCTGTTGAGCGTGATCTGTTTGAAATGCTGCAGGTCGGATTTCAGCCGCCACGGCAACTGGCCGCCGCGGCCGATCACGCCGTTCTCGCCGATGGCGGCGACCAGCACGACCTTCAAGCCAGATCTCATGTCGGCAGTCCTTCCCGCGCGAAGCGCGTCAGCGCCGTGCCTGAAAGGCGGCACAGTTTCCACTCGTTCATTATCTTGGCGCCGACCTTTTCGTAGAACGCGATCGAGGGCGCGTTCCAGTCGAGCACCGCCCAGTCGAAGCGCGCCAGCTTGCGCTCGACGCAATGCTGCGCCAACCGGCGCATCAGGGCCTTGCCGATGCCGTGCCCACGCATCTCCGGCCGCACATAAAGGTCTTCGAGGTACATCCCGTGCCGGCCGCGGAAGGTCGAGAAGTTCAGGAACCACACCGCGAAGCCCGCGGACCGGCCGTTCCATTCGGCGATGTCGCAATACAGCCGCGGCTGCGGCGCAAACAGCGCGGCCGCGATCTCCTCCGGCGTCGCATCGACCTCGCCTTGCAGGTTCTCGTAGTCGGCGAGTTCGCAGATCAGCGCGAAGATCAGCGCGTTATCGGCAGGCTGCGCAGCGCGGATGGAGACAGTCACGGCGTTTCCCTGAAGACCTGGGCCCTGACCCGAGCCGACTTTGTTCTTGTCGCTTTTCTTATCGCTTCCCCCCAAAAACCAGCTTAAACGGTAAGCGATGAGGCTGGTAATTATAGTTTGCACTAAACCCGGTTTATCCGGAATGCATACAAGTCGCGGCAATCCCGATAGCGCTTATTGCCAATTGGCGCCGTTCAAACCGCCACCGCGGCCTTGATGTGCGGGTGCGGATCGTAGAATTCGACCGTAAAGTCCTCGTAGCGGAAGCCGAAGATGTCCGTCACCGCCGGATTGATGCGCATCGCCGGCAGCGGGCGCGGGTCGCGCGACAGTTGCAGTTGCGCCTGTTCGAGGTGGTTCAGGTACAGATGCGCGTCGCCGAAGGTGTGGACGAACTCGCCGGGCTTGTGGCCCGTCACCTGCGCCACCATCAGCGTCAGCAGCGCGTAGGACGCGATGTTGAACGGCACGCCGAGGAAGATGTCGGCTGAGCGCTGGTAGAGCTGGCACGACAGCCGGCCCTCCGCGACATAGAACTGGAACAGGCAGTGGCAGGGCGGCAGCGCCATCTTGTCGACGTCGGCCGGGTTCCACGCCGTCACGATCAGCCGGCGCGAATCCGGGTTGCGTTTGATCATCGCGATCACATTGGCGATCTGGTCGATCGTGCCGCCGTCCTTGGCCGGCCACGAGCGCCACTGATGGCCGTAGACCGGCCCGAGATCGCCGTTCGCGTCGGCCCATTCGTCCCAGATGCGCACGCCGTGGTCGTTGAGGTACTTGATGTTGGTGTCGCCGGCCAGGAACCACAGCAGTTCGTAAACGATCGACTTCAGGTGCAGCTTCTTGGTGGTCAGCAGCGGAAAGCCGGCGCCCAGGTCGAACCGCATCTGATGGCCGAACACCGAACGTGTGCCGGTGCCGGTGCGGTCGCGCTTTTCGACGCCGCGGCTCAGGACGGTTTCCATCAGATCGAGATATTGGCGCATCGAGGTATTTTGCTTGGTGCGTGATTATTCCGATCACGCACGGGGGGCCGCGACTCGGGCGAACATGGGCAAGTTTAGCGCCCCCGGCAACCGCCCGGCACGCCTTTATCCAATGCCGGGATGGGCCACGGTCGCGCTGCGGCCGGGTGGAACCTGCCGGGATAGGAACGCCAACCGCCAGAACGTCAACCGGGCGCCAAAAACACCAAGGCCGGCGCTAAGGCCGGCCTTGGGAAGCATTGCGTGACGCGATAACGGCTGCGCGCTATTCGACGAACACCTCGTCGCGCCGTTTGCGGATCATCGGCAGCATCGCGATGATCAGCAGGATCGCCGAGATCAGCATCAGCCCGGCCGAGATCGGCCGCGTCAGGAACACCGTGGCGTCGCCGCGCGCGATCAGCATGGCGCGGCGCAGGTTCTCCTCCATCAACGGCCCGAGCACGAAGGCCAGCACCAGCGGCGCCGGCTCGAAGTCGTGCTTCGACAGCCAGTAGCCGAACAGGCCGAAGACCGCGGCGATGATCACGTCGGTCGGCGAGTTGTTGATCGAGTAGATGCCGATGCAGCAGAACACGATAATCGACGGGAACAGCAGGCGATACGGCACCCGCAGCAGCGTCACCCACAGACCGACCAGCGGCAGGTTGATGATGACCAGCATCAGGTTGCCGAGCCACATCGAGGCGATCATGCCCCAGAACAGCTCCGGCTGCTTGGTCATCACCTGCGGGCCCGGCACGATGCCGTGGATGGTCATGGCGCCGACCATCAGCGCCATCACCGCGTTCGGCGGAATGCCGAGGGTGAGTAGCGGGATGAAGGAGGTCTGCGCTGCCGCGTTGTTGGCGGCTTCCGGCGCCGCCACGCCCTGGATGGCGCCGTGGCCGAAGCGCTCCGGATGCTTGGAGATGCGCTTCTCGAATGTGTAGGCCGCGAACGAGGCCACCACCGCGCCGCCGCCGGGCAGAATGCCCAGCAGCGAACCGAGGACGGTGCCGCGCACGATCGCGCCGGAGGAGTCGACCAGATCCTGACGCGTCGGCATTAGGCCCTTGATCTTGCTCTGCACGATGTCGCGGCTCTCCTGCGACATTTCCAGGTTGCGGATGATCTCGGCGAAGCCGAACACGCCCATCGCGACGTTGGCGAAGCCGATGCCGTCCGACAATTCCGCGAGGTCGAAGGTCATGCGGCCGGCGCCGGTCTCGAGGTCGGAGCCGACCATCGACAGCAGCAGGCCGGTGAGGATCATGGCGATCGCCTTGAGCACCGAGCCCTTGGCCAGCACCACCGCGAAGATCAGGCCCAGCACCATCAGCGAGAAGTATTCGGCCGGACCGAACAACAGCGCGATCGAGGTCAGCGGCACGCCGAGCGCGGCCACCAGCACGGTGGCGACACAGCCGGCGAAGAACGACCCGATGGCGGCGATCGAGAGCGCGGCGCCGGCGCGGCCCTGACGCGCCATCTGATGGCCGTCGAGACAGGTCGCGACCGATGTCGCCTCGCCCGGGATGTTCACCAGGATCGAGGTGGTCGAGCCGCCGTACTGCGCGCCGTAATAGATGCCGGCGAGCATAATGAGCGCGCCGACCGGCGGCAGGCCGAAGGTAATCGGCAGCAGCATCGCCACCGTCGCCACCGTTCCAATGCCGGGCAGCACGCCGACCAGCGTGCCGACCAGCGCGCCGAGCAGGCAGAAGCCGATATTGTAGGGGTGCGCCGCGACCGAGAAGCCGAGCCACAGATTGGCAATGAGATCTGACATGGGCTGTGCTTTCCGATCAGAAGAACGAGGGCCAAAGCTGGAACGGCAGCGCCAGCAGGTAGGTGAACAGGATGACGCAGAAGACCGTCATCCCCACCGCCGCCAGCAGGCTCTCAACCCAGCGCATCTCGGCCGATCCCATGATCGACACCATGAAGGCGACGAAGGTCGAGATCACCAGTCCGAACGCCGGTATCTGCACCGGCAGCCCGATATATTCGAGACTGATACCGCGGATCAGGCTCGCGAACAGCACGATCGCCACCACCACAAAAGCGGGGCCCTTGAAGGCGAATTTCTCGATCTTCGGCCCGTCGATGAACAGGCCGGTCAGCGCCACCACGCCGCCGACGACGGCCAGCAGAACTGCGAACATGCGGGGCGCGGTGCCCGGCCCGAAAGCGAAGCCATGCGAGCCCGCCAGGTCGCTCGACGCCATCAGTGCGATGATCGCCAAACCGATCAGCGCCAGGCCGCCGTAAAAATCGCGCGGACCGCGGACTTTGAATTGAAAACCCCCGGCGCTCCGGGCGGCTTTCTTCCCCTCCGACATACCCCACTCCCACTTTTTTCTTATTGGCCTCACCAACTGGTCGATCCCTTAGCACAAGACGCAGCAAGCCCGGAAGCTTCGAAGTTGGGCACCAATGTCCGGCTGTGGGTTCCGGCGCGCATTTCCTTGCGCAGTGCAGCAAAAACGAACCGCGCCCTAACAATTTCCCACGCTGCGGTGCAACGGCAAGGTCTCCAGACTCTATAATATGTTCAGGGCGCGCGGCACGGTTGGACCGAAGCGGCACTACGCGGAAGAGGAGGCATGATCCGCCTGAGACAAACAGTGGTGGAGTTTGCGGTGCGCGCTAAACGAGCCCGAGAACAGCCCACGCACGCCGCCGGCCGCGAAGACCCACAGCGGATTGAGCCGCGTCGCAAATCCGACGAGCGCCGTTGCCGCGGTCACGAGGCCGGCGACGATCGCGATGCCCGCGACATGGAAGCCGATCAGCGTGACGATGGCGACGTTCGGGCTCGGCGATATCTGCGAGATCGCGAACATGTCGGCGAACTGCTTGTCGGTCATCCAGCGCATGCCCT
>CAYJPU010000091.1:0-12633 GCA_964372105.1 uncultured Undibacter sp. | reverse complement strand
TGGGATACTGGATCAGCAGCCGGCGCTGCGCGCGCTCCATGAACACGATGAAGGCGATGACCGCGACCGCCATCACGATGATGACGAGGATCAGGCCAGTCGACAGCGCGCCCTGGCGGCCGAGCTCGAGCGTGCCGGCGATGGCCGACGGCAGCTCGGCGACGATGCCGGCCAGGATGATCAGTGAAATGCCGTTGCCGATGCCGCGCGCGGTGATCTGCTCACCGAGCCACATCAGGAACATGGTGCCGCCGGTCAGCGTGATCGTGGTCGAGATCAGGAAGAAGTAGCCCGGGTTCGCGACCACGCTGCCGGAGCCCTGCAGGCCGACGGCGATGCCGTAGGACTGGAACGCCGCCAGCACCACGGTGAGGTACCGGGTGTACTGGTTCATAATCTTGCGGCCCGCCTCGCCCTCTTTCTTGAGCGCTTCGAGCGACGGCGAAACCGTGGTCAGCAGCTGGATGATAATCGAGGCCGAGATGTACGGCATGATGTTCAGGGCGAAGATCGCCATCCGGTTGATGCCGCCACCGGAGAACATGTTGAACATACCCAGAATGCCGCCGGACTGGGTATTGAAGATCTGCTGCCAGGCGCTGGGATCGATGCCGGGCAGCGGGATATACGTGCCCAGGCGATAGACCAGCAGCGCGCCGACCGTGAACCAAATGCGCTTTTTGAGCTCTTCGGCTTTGGCGAGCGCCGAGAAGTTGAGATTGGCCGCCAGTTGTTCCGCCGCCGAAACCATCAGTCGCTCCTGCCGCCGCGCCCCGTCTTTAAGCTCACAGGCCCCTAGATAGGCGCTGCTCTTCCATCTTGTAACCGGCGGCCACGAAGGCGCCTCGCGGCGCCGGCAGAACCCGTCCGGTTATCCGGCCTTGGCGGCTGCCTGCGCCTTGCGCTTGTTCTTGCCCTTCGGCTCCGCGTCCTCGGCTTCCGGCGCGGGCGCCAGAAGCTTGACGCTGCCGCCGGCCTTTTCGATGGCCTCGACCGCCGACTTCGACGCGCCGTAGACCGCGAACGCGACCTTGGCCTTCAGCTCGCCGTTGCCGAGCAGCTTCACGCCAGCCTTGGCGCGGCGCATCAGGCCGGCCTTGACCATGGCTTCGGCGTCGACGGTGCCCTTGGCATCGAGCAGGCCGGCGTCGATCGCCGCCTGCACCTTGCCGATGTTGACTTCGTTGAGCTTGATCGCGAACGGCGTGTTGCGGAAGCCGCGCTTCGGCAGGCGACGATGCAGCGGCATCTGACCGCCTTCGAAGCCCTTGATGCGCACGCCCGAACGCGCCGTCTGACCCTTGCCGCCGCGGCCGCCGGTCTTGCCCTTGCCGGAGCCGATGCCGCGACCGACGCGCATGCGCTTCTTGCGCGCACCCGCATTGTCGGCGATCTGGTTCAGTTTCATTTCAAGCCCTCATTCTCAAGGCAGTGATGCCCGGCCATGAGCCGGGCATGACGCCGATAACTACTTTTCGTCGCCGACGACGCGCACCAGGTGGTGCACCTTGCGGATCATGCCGCGGGTCTCCGGCGTGTCGGGGAGATCCTTGGTGCGGCCGATCTTGTTCAGCCCGAGCCCGATCAGCGTGGCGCGCTGATCGTTATGGCGCCGCAGCGGGCTGCCGGTCTGCTCGATCTTGACGGTCTTCGCCTTGGCCATTGTCCGTTACTCCGCCGTCGCTTCCGCCTCGCCGCCTTCGCGGCGACGCGACTGCAGCGTGGACACCTTGATGTTGCGGCGCGCCGCCACCGAACGCGGCGAATCCTGATGCTTCAGCGCATCGAAGGTCGCGCGCACGACGTTGTACGGGTTGGACGAGCCGAGCGACTTCGCCACCACGTCCTGCATGCCGAGCGTTTCGAACACGGCGCGCATCGGGCCGCCGGCGATGATGCCGGTGCCGGGAGGCGCCGAACGCAGGAACACCTTGCCGGCGCCGTGGCGGCCGAACACGTCGTGGTGCAGCGTGCGGCCCTCGCGCAGCGCGACGCGGGTGAGCGAGCGCTTGGCGCCTTCGGTGGCCTTGCGGATGGCTTCCGGCACTTCGCGCGCCTTGCCGTGACCAAAGCCGACCCGGCCTTTCTGGTCGCCGACGACGACCAGCGCCGCGAAGCCGAAGCGCTTGCCGCCCTTGACCACCTTGGCCACGCGGTTGATGTGGACCAACTTGTCGACGAACTCGCTGTCGCGCTCGTCGCGATCACCGCGTCCCCGTTCCCGTCGATCGTCCCGTGCCATGTGCGTTCGCTTTCGTTAGAAGTTGAGGCCGCCTTCGCGGGCGGCATCGGCCAGCGCCTTGACGCGGCCGTGATACATGTAACCGCCGCGGTCGAACACGACGTCCTTGATGCCCTTTTCCTTGGCGCGTTCGGCAATCAGCTTGCCGACCGCCTTGGCGGCCTCGATGTTGGCGCCGGTCTTGTTCTTCTCGCGCATGGTCTTCTCGAGCGAAGAAGCGGCAGCCAACGTCTCACCCTTCAGATCATCGATCAGCTGGGCGTGGATATGCTTGGACGAGCGAAACACCGACAGGCGCGCACGGCCGCTGGTACCGGCCGCAAGCCTTACCTTGCGTCGCACCGACGCCGTCCGCCGCGCGGTCCGGACAATTAATCTCGACATGGCGCTAAGCCCTCTACTTCTTCTTGCCTTCCTTACGGAAGATGTATTCGCCGGTGTACTTCACGCCCTTGCCCTTGTACGGCTCGGGCGGGCGATAGCCGCGGATCTCGGCGGCCACCTGGCCAACCTGCTGCTTGTCGGTACCGGTGATGACGATTTCGGTCGGCTTCGGCGTCGCGATCGCGATGCCGGCCGGGATCGGGTAGTTCACGTCGTGCGAGAAGCCGAGCTGCAGGTTGAGCTGCTTGCCCTGCACCGCCGCGCGATAACCGACGCCGGTGATCTCGAGCTTCTCTTCGAAGCCCTTGGTCACGCCGTTGATCACGTTCGACACCAGCGTGCGCGAGGTGCCCCACATCGAGCGCGCGCGCTTGCTGTCGTTGCGCGGCTCGACCTTGACCGACGCCTTGTCCATGGTGACCACGACGTCGTCATGCAGAACGACCTGCGTGGCGCCCTTGGGGCCCTTTACCTTGACGGTCTGGCCTTCCACGCTGGCGGTGACGCCGGACGGGATCGCGACCGCTCGTTTTCCAATGCGCGACATTAGAACACCGTGCAGATGATTTCGCCGCCGACATTGGCGTCGCGGGCTTCGTGGTCGGCCATCACGCCCTTCGGGGTCGACAGAATGGCGACGCCGAGGCCGTTGTTGATGCGCGGCAGCGCCTTGACCGAGGCGTAGACGCGGCGGCCGGGCTTGGAGACGCGCGCGATCTCGCGGATCACGGGCGTGCCGTCGAAATACTTCAGCTCGATCTCGAGCTCGCTGCGGCCGGAGGCATGCGCCACGCTGGCGTAGCCGCGGATGTAGCCTTCGGTCTTGAGCACTTCGCAGACGCGTTCGCGCTGCTTGGAGCCCGGCATCGAGACCTTGGACTTGCTCCGCATCTGCGCGTTGCGGATACGGGTGATCATATCACCGATCGGATCGTTGACAGCCATCTCGCTCTCCCCCTCACCAGCTCGACTTCACAAGGCCCGGAATGAGGCCTTTGGAGCCAAGCTCGCGCAGCGCGATACGGCTGAGCTTATGCTTGCGGTAATAGGCGCGCGGGCGCCCGGTGAGCTCGCAGCGGTTGCGAATACGGACGCGCGAAGAGTTGCGCGGCAGCTCGGCGAGCTTCAGCGTCGCGGCAAAACGCTCTTCCATCGGCACGGTCTTGTCCTGCACGATCTTCTTGAGCTTCGCGCGGCGGCTCGCGAAAGATTTGGTCATCTTCCGCCGCCGGTTGTTCTTCTCGATCGAACTCTTCTTCGCCATAAGTTGTCGCTCCTTAGATCCGCGTTTGAGGAAGCAAAACGCCCCTCACTGCCGGAACGGGAAGTTGAAAGCGGCCAGCAGCGCGCGGGCTTCTTCGTCCGTGCGCGCGGTCGTGCAGACGGTGATGTCGAGGCCCCACGAGTCGGTGACCTTGTCGAAGTCGATTTCGGGGAACACGATGTGCTCCTTGATGCCGAGGCTGTAGTTGCCGCGGCCGTCGAAGCTCTTCGGGTTCAGGCCGCGGAAGTCGCGGATACGGGGCAGCGCCACGTTCACCAGGCGGTCGATGAAGTCGTACATGCGCGTCTTGCGCAGCGTGACCTTACAACCGATGGCCTGGCCGTCGCGCAGCTTGTAGGTCGCGATCGACATGCGCGACTTGGTGATGACGACCTTCTGGCCGGCGATCAGCGTCAGGTCGGCGGCGGCGTTGTCGACCTTCTTGCGGTCGGCGACGCCCTCGCCGATGCCCATGTTGAGCACCACTTTGGTGATCATCGGCACCTGCATGGCGTTCTTGTAGTCGAACTGCTTGGTCAACTGCTCGCGCACGACCTTGTCGTAGTGCGTGCGCAGACGGGCCACGTAGTCCGAGGCGACGCGCGGCGTCTTGACCTTGGGCGCGCCGGCTTCGCCAGCCACCTTCGGGGGAGCCTTCGGCGTCTTCGGCTTCTTGGGTTCGGTTTGCGTATCAGCCATCGATCTCGACTCCGGAGCGCTTCGCGACGCGCACCTTCTTGCGGTCATTGCCTTCGCCGACGAGCTTGAAACCGACGCGGGTCGGCTTGCCGTCCTTCGGGTCCGCAACAGCCAGGTTGGAAAGATGGATCGTGCTCTCCTTGGAGATGATCCCGCCTTCCTGCTGCGCGGTCTGGCGCTGGTGGCGCTTGACCATGTTGACGCCGCGCACGAGCGCACGCTCGTCCGCCGGACGCACTTCGATCACTTCGCCGGTGCGACCTTTGTCGCGGCCGGTCAGCACGACCACCTTGTCGCCTTTTCGGATTTTTGCGGCCATTACAGCACCTCCGGGGCGAGCGAGATGATCTTCATGTGGTTCTTGGCGCGCAGCTCGCGCGGCACGGGCCCGAAGATACGGGTGCCGACCGGCTCCATCTGCGCGGTGATCAGCACGGCGGCGTTGCGGTCGAAGCGGATGACCGAACCGTCGGCGCGCTTGATGCCCTTCGAGATGCGCACGACGACGGCTTTCATGACGTCGCCCTTCTTGACGCGGCCGCGCGGGATCGCCTCTTTCACCGAAACGACGATGACGTCGCCGATGGTGGCGTACTTGCGCTTGGAACCGCCGAGCACCTTGATGCACATGACGCGGCGCGCGCCGGAATTGTCCGCCACGTCGAGGTTGGTTTGCATCTGGATCATGATGCGGCTCTCATGTTCGTTGTGCGCATAGCGCCTACTGCACTTTCTGCTTCTTCTCGCCCCGGATCACTTCCCAGCACTTGAGCTTGGAAAGCGGCCGGCGCTCCTCGATCCACACCTGGTCGCCGACCGAGTAAACGTTACCCTCGTCGTGCGCGTGGTACTTCTTCGATCGGCGGATCGTCTTCTTCATCGTCGCGTGGGCGAAACGCCGGTCGACGCGGACGACCACGGTCTTGTCCTGCTTGTCGCTGACGACGACGCCCTGGAGCGTACGCTTCGGCATCTCTTACCCCTTACTTCTTCGACTTGGCGCGCGACTTGGTCTTCGCAGCGGCCTTGCCCGTGGATTTGCTCTCAGTCGCGGCCGCAGCAACGGGGCTGCCGGCGCGCTTCTGCGCGGCGATCGTCTTCATCCGCGCGATGTCGCGGCGGATCACGCGCACGCGCGAGGTGTTCTCGAGTTGCCCGGTGGCCCGCTGGAAGCGCAGATTGAACTGCTCCTTCTTCAGCTTGAGCACTTCGTCATCGAGTTGATCGAGCGACATCGCTCTTACGTCGGCGGATTTCATGGCTCTTACTCGGCGATGCGTTCAATGAAACGGGTCTTGACCGGCAACTTGGCGGCGGCAAGCGTGAGCGCCTCCTTGGCGGTCGCGAGCGGAATGCCGTCCACTTCGAACAGGATGCGGCCGGGCTTGACGCGCACGACCCAAAGCTCGGGCGTGCCCTTGCCTTTGCCCATGCGCACTTCGATCGGCTTCTTCGACACCGGCACGTCCGGGTAGACGCGGATCCAGACGCGGCCGGCGCGCTTCATGTGGCGCGTGAGCGCGCGGCGGGCGGCCTCGATCTGGCGCGCGGTGACGCGATCCGGCTCCAGCGCCTTCAGACCAAACTGGCCGAAAGCGAGCGTGGTGCCGCTGGTCGCGGTCCCCGTGATGCGGCCCTTGAAGGCCTTGCGAAACTTGGTGCGCTTCGGTTGCAGCATGTTCGTGCGACTCTATTCTTGGCCTCAGGCGGCGGTTTCGCGGCGCGGACGGCCGGCGTCGCCTTCGGCGAGCTTCTTGTCCTGCGCCATGGGATCGTGTTCGAGGATCTCGCCCTTGAAGATCCAGACCTTGACGCCGCAGGTGCCGTAGGTGGTGAAAGCGGTGGCCGTGCCGTAGTCGACGTCGGCGCGCAGCGTGTGCAGCGGCACCCGCCCCTCGCGGTACCATTCCTGGCGGGCGATTTCGGCGCCGCCGAGACGGCCGGTGCAGTTGATGCGGATGCCATCGGCGCCGAGGCGCATGGCCGACTGAACGGCGCGCTTCATGGCGCGGCGGAACGCGACGCGGCGCTCGAGCTGCTGGGAGATCGATTCGGCGACCAGCTTGGCGTCGAGCTCCGGCTTGCGGATTTCGACGATGTTGATGACGACGTCGCTGTCGGTCAGCTTGGCGACCGTCTTGCGCAGTTTCTCGATGTCGGCGCCCTTCTTGCCGATCACCACGCCCGGACGCGCCGAGTGGACGGTGACGCGGCACTTCTTGTGCGGGCGCTCGATCACGATGTGCGACACCGCCGCCTGCTTGAGCTCCTTCATCAGAGCCGCGCGGATCTTGATGTCTTCATGCAGCAGCGTGCCGTATTCCGCCTTGCCGGCGTACCACCGCGAATCCCAGGTGCGGTTGATGCCGAGACGAAGCCCGATCGGATTGACTTTTTGACCCATCGATAACTCCTCAGGCTTCCGCCTGCGCTTCGACCTGACGAACGATGATCGTCAGATGCGAGAACGGCTTGAGAATCTTGCCCACCCGGCCGCGGCCGCGCGGAGAGAAACGCTTGATCACGAGCGCCTTGCCGACATGCGCCTCGGACACGACGAGATCGTCGACGTCGAGGTCATGGTTGTTTTCGGCGTTGGCAATCGCCGATTCCAGGCACTTGCGCACTTCAACGGCGATGCGCTTGCGCGAGAATTCGAGGTCGGCGAGCGCGCTCGCAACCTTCTTGCCGCGGATCAACTGCGCCACCAGGTTGAGCTTCTGCGGGGAGACCCGCAGCATCTTGCTCACAGCCTTGGCCTCGTTGTCGGGGAGGTCTCTATCGCGTGCGCGCTTGCCCATGACTCTTCTCTTTATCCCTTAACTTACGCCGCGGAGCGCTTGGCTTTGCGGTCGGAAGTATGGCCGTAGAACACCCGGGTCGGCGCGAACTCGCCGAACTTGTGACCGACCATTTCCTCGGTCACCGTCACCGGAATGTGCTTCTGGCCGTTGTAGACGCCGAAATTCAGGCCGACGAACTGCGGCAGAATGGTCGAGCGCCGGCTCCAGATCTTGATCACGTCGTGACGGCCGGACGCGCGCGCGGCTTCCGCTTTCTTGAGCAGATAACCATCGACGAACGGGCCCTTCCAGACTGAGCGGGTCATGTCCTAGTCCTACTTCTGCTTCTTGCGTTCGTGGCGGCTGACCACGATGAACTTGGTGGTGCGCTTGTTCTTGCGGGTCTTCTTGCCCTTGGTCGGGAAGCCCCACGGGGTGACCCAGTGGCCGCCGCCCTTGGTACGACCGCCGTGCGGGTGGTCGACCGGGTTCATGGTGATGCCGCGGTTATGCGGCATACGGCCCTTCCAGCGCTGACGGCCGGCCTTGCCGATCGTGGTGTTCATGTTGTCCGGGTTCGACACCGCGCCGACCGTCGCCATGCAGCGGCCATGCACCAGGCGCTGCTCGGAGGTGGACAGGCGCAGGATGACGTAATCCTGGTCGCGGCCGACGATCTGCACGTAGGTGCCGGCCGAACGGGCGAGCTGGCCGCCCTTCCCGATCTTGAGCTCGACGTTGTGCACGATCGTGCCGACCGGAATGTTGCCAATCGGCATCGCGTTGCCCGGCTTCACGTCGGCGTGCTCGGCGGCGATCACGCGGTCGCCGGCGGCCAAACGCTGCGGCGCCAGGATGTAGGACTGCTCGCCGTCCTCGTACTTGACCAGCGCGATGAAGGCCGTGCGGTTCGGATCGTACTCGAGCCGCTCGACGGTCGCGGGCATGTCCCACTTGGTGCGACGGAAGTCGATCTTGCGGTAGGCCTGCTTGTGGCCGCCGCCGCGGAAGCGCGAGGTGATGCGCCCCGAGTTGTTGCGGCCGCCGGTCGAGTGCTGGCCCTCGGTGAGCGCCTTGACCGGGGGGCCCTTGTGCAGGGTCGAACGGTCGACGATCACCAGGTGGCGCTGGCTCGGGGTGGTCGGATTGTAAGTCTTCAATGCCATGACGAGGACCTCTTACAATCCCGTGGTCACGTCGATGCGGTGGCCCTCTTCAAGGGTCACGATCGCGCGCTTCACATCGGACTGCTGCCCGACTCTGTTTTTGAAAGTCTTCACTTTGCCTTCGCGGATCAGCGTGTTGACGCTCTTGACCTTGACGTCGAAGAGCTTCTCGACCGCTTCCTTGATCTGCGGCTTGGTGGCGTTGCGCGCCACCTTGAACATGACCTTGTTGTGCTCCGAGGCCATGGTCGCCTTCTCGGTGATCACCGGGGCGATGATGACGTCGTAATGACGGGTATCGCTGGTGCTCATTTGAAACGCGCCTCCAGCGCATCGATCGCGGCCTTGGTCAGAACCAAAGTCTTGCGACGCAGGATGTCGTAGACGTTGATGCCCTGGATCGGCAGCACGTCGATGTTCGGAATGTTGCGCGCGGCCGAGCGGAAGTTGCTCTCGATCTCGGCGCCGCCGATGATCAGGGCGTTGCTCAGGCCGAGCTTGCCGAACTGCGCGGCGAGCGCCTTGGTCTTGGCGTCCTTCACCGTCGCCTGGTCGATGACGATGATGCCGCCGTCCTTGGCCTTCGACGACAGCGCGTGGCGGAGCGCGAGCGCGCGCACCTTCTTCGGCAGGTCGTGCGCGTGGCTGCGCACGATCGGGCCGAACGCGCGGCCGCCGCCGCGGAACTGCGGCACGCGCGCCGAGCCGTGACGGGCGCCGCCGGTGCCCTTCTGCGCGTACATCTTCTTGCCGGTCCGCCAGATCTCGCTGCGGTCCTTGGCCTTGTGGGTGCCGCGCTGGCGCTTGGCGAGCTGCCAGTTGATGCAGCGCTGGATGATGTCGGTGCGCGGCTCGAGGCCGAAGATCGCATCCGACAGGCTCACCGAACCGGCTTCCTTGCCCTCAAGGGTGGTGATCTTCATTTCCATGTCACGCGCCCTCCTGCTGGGCGGGAGCTTCCGCCGCCGGGGCAGACGCGGCCGGCGCGGTCTCGTTCACGCGGAACTTGCCCGGCTTCGGCACATCCTTGTGCGGCTTCTTCTTCACCGCGTCGCGGATGGTGATCCAGCCGCCCTTGGCGCCCGGCACCGCACCCTCGACCAGGATGAGGCCGCGCTCGACGTCGAGCTGGACGACCTTGAGGTTGAGCGTGGTGACGCGATCGACACCCATGTGACCGGGCATCTTCTTGTTCTTGAAGGTCTTGCCCGGGTCCTGACGGCCGCCGGTCGAACCGATCGAACGGTGCGAGACCGACACGCCGTGCGAGGCGCGCAAGCCGCCGAAGTTCCAGCGCTTCATGCCGCCGGCAAAACCCTTGCCGACCGAGATGCCGCAGACGTCGACGAACTGGCCGGGCACGAAGTGGTCGGCCGTGATTTCGGCGCCGACCGGGATCACCGCGTCGTCGCTGACGCGGAACTCGGCCAGCTTGCGCTTCGGCTCGACGTTCGCCTTGGCGAAATAGCCACGGTCGGCCTTGCTCATGTTGTTGGTCCGGCGCGGGCCGGAACCGAGCTGAAGGGCGACGTAGCCGTTCTTGTCTTTGGTGCGGTGGGCAATGACCTGGCACTGCGCAAGCTGCAGCACCGTCACCGGCACATGCTCACCGCTCTCGGTGAACACCCGGGTCATCCCCATCTTCTGCGCGATCACTCCAGAACGCATGGCTTCCTCGCGCGGCTCAGAGTTTGATCTCGACGTCGACGCCGGCGGCCAGGTCGAGCTTCATCAGCGCGTCCACGGTCTGCGGCGTCGGGTCGACGATGTCGAGAAGGCGCTTGTGCGTGCGCATCTCGAACTGTTCACGGCTCTTCTTGTCGACGTGAGGCGAGCGGTTCACCGTGAACTTCTCGATCTTCGTCGGCAGCGGGATGGGGCCACGGACCTGCGCACCCGTGCGCTTGGCCGTGTTCACGATCTCGCGCGTCGACGCATCGAGGATGCGGTGGTCGAACGCTTTGAGCCGGATCCGGATATTCTGGCCGTTCATTGCAGTCTCTTTCTCGATTCAACCCGCTCGGCTCTTACCTGCGAGTAGTGAGTAGCGAATAGCGAATGGTGCCTATTCGCTACTCGCTATTTCGCTATTCGCTTACTCGATGATGCTCGCCACGACGCCGGCGCCGACGGTGCGGCCACCTTCGCGAATGGCGAAGCGGAGCTTCTCTTCCATGGCGATCGGCACGATCAGGTGCACTTCCATCGCCACGTTGTCGCCCGGCATCACCATTTCGGTGCCGGCCGGCAGATGCACGACGCCGGTCACGTCGGTGGTGCGGAAGTAGAACTGCGGACGATAGTTGTTGAAGAACGGCGTATGACGGCCGCCCTCTTCCTTGGTGAGGATGTAGGCTTCCGCCTTGAACTTGGTGTGCGGCTTGACCGAGCCGGGCTTGCACAGCACCTGGCCGCGCTCGACTTCCTCGCGCTTGGTGCCGCGCAGCAGCGCGCCGATGTTGTCGCCCGCCTCGCCCTGGTCGAGCAGCTTGCGGAACATTTCCACGCCGGTGACGGTGGTCTTGATGGTCGGCTTGATGCCGACGATCTCGACTTCCTCGCCGACCTTGATGATGCCGCGCTCGACGCGACCGGTGCAGACGGTGCCGCGGCCGGAGATCGAGAACACGTCTTCCACCGGCATCAGGAACGGTTGGTCCTTCGGGCGTTCCGGCTGCGGGATGTACTCGTCGACCGCCTTCATCAGCTCGAGAATGGCGTCGTGGCCGAGCTTCGGGTCGCTGCCGTCGAGCGCCTTGAGCGCCGAACCCTTGATCACCGGGATCTTGTCGCCCGGGAACTGGTACTTGGAAAGCAGTTCGCGGACTTCGAGCTCAACCAGCTCGAGCAGCTCCGGATCGTCGACCATGTCGCACTTGTTCATGAACACCACCAGGGCCGGCACGCCGACCTGGCGGGCGAGCAGGATGTGCTCGCGGGTCTGCGGCATCGGGCCGTCGGCGGCCGACACGACCAGGATCGCGCCGTCCATCTGCGCGGCGCCCGTGATCATGTTCTTCACGTAGTCGGCGTGGCCGGGGCAATCGACGTGCGCGTAGTGACGGTTGGCGGTCTCGTACTCGACGTGCGCGGTCGAGATCGTGATGCCGCGCGCCTTCTCTTCCGGCGCCTTGTCGATCTGGTCGTAAGCCGTGAAGGTGGCGCCGCCGGTCTCGGCCAGCACCTTGGTGATCGCCGCCGTCAGCGTCGTCTTGCCATGGTCGACGTGACCGATGGTGCCGATGTTGCAGTGCGGCTTATTGCGCTGGAATTTTTCTTTGGCCATGGAACTCTCCGTTCAAGTCCTTCAGGTTACGACCGTTACGCTTTAAGCGAACTTCTTCTGCACTTCGGCCGAAACGTTCGCGGGCAATTCTGCGTAGTGATCGAATTGCATGGTGAATGTGGCACGGCCCTGAGACATGGACCGCAGGTTGTTGACGTAGCCGAACATGTTCATCAGCGGCACCATCGCGTTGATCACGTTGGCGTTGCCGCGCATGTCCTGGCCCTGGATCTGGCCGCGCCGCGAGTTCAGGTCGCCGATGACGGAGCCGGTGTAGTCTTCCGGCGTCACCACCTCGACCTTCATGATCGGCTCGAGCAGAACGGGCTTGCCCTTCTGCAGGGCCTCGCGCAGCGCCGCGCGCGACGCGATTTCGAAGGCGAGAGCCGACGAGTCGACGTCGTGGTAGTTACCGTCGATCAACCGCACCTTGAGGTCGACCACCGGGAAGCCGGCGAGCACGCCGGCGCCGAGCACGGACTCGAGGCCCTTCTCGACGCCCGGGATGAACTCCTTCGGCACCGCGCCGCCGACGATCTCGTTCTCGAACTCGAACGGCGTGCCGGGCTCGGCCGGCTCGGCGACGATCTTGACGCGGGCGAACTGGCCCGAACCGCCGGTCTGCTTCTTGTGGGTGTAGTCCACTTCGGCAGCGCGGGTGAGCTTCTCGCGGAAGGCCACCTGCGGCGCGCCGATGTTGGCGTCGACCTTATAAGTGCGGCGGAGAATGTCGACCTTGATGTCGAGATGCAGTTCGCCCATGCCCTTGAGGATGGTCTGGCCGCTTTCCTGATCGGTCGACACGCGGA
>CAYJPU010000090.1:0-12703 GCA_964372105.1 uncultured Undibacter sp. | reverse complement strand
AGGAAGGCGATGACGTCGTGCTTGACCTCGGCCTCGATGGCGTCGATGCGGGCGACGTCGAAGGTGGCGTTCTTGCCCTTTTCCCAGATCGCCTTGGCGGCGTCCTTGGGGATGACGCCGAGTTCGGCCATGGCGTCGGCCGCATGCGCCTCGATCTCGAACCAGATGCGGAATTTCGTTTCCGGCGACCAGATGGCGGTCATCACGGGTCGGGAATAGCGGGGGATCATAGTTTAGCCTTTCCGTCATTCCGGGACGCTCGCGGTAGCGAGCGGACCCGGAATCCAGATGCTTGCACCGTGCTAGGTTCTGGATTCCGGGTTCGCGTGCTGCGCCCGCGCCCCGGAATGACCAGAGATATGATCGTCACGCCGCTTCTCCGCGCGCGGCGGCAGCAGCGGAGCGGATGGCGTCGATATTGCCCTTCAGGTTGCCGCCCTTGAACACGGCCGAGCCGGCGACCAGCGCGTTGGCGCCGGCCTGCACCACGCGCGCGGCGTTGTCGGGCGTCACGCCGCCATCGACCTCGATGTCGATCGGACGGGGCCCCACCAGCGCGCGCACGGCGGAAATTTTCTCGAGCGCGCCGGGGATGAAGCTTTGCCCGCCGAAGCCGGGGTTGACCGACATCACCAGGATCAGATCGACCATGTCAACGACGTTTTCCAGCGTCGACACCGGCGTGCCCGGGTTGAGCGTGACGCCGGCCTTCTTGCCGAGCGCGCGGATCGCCTGCAGCGAGCGGTGGATGTGCGGGCCCGCTTCGACGTGCACGGTGATGATGTCGGAGCCGGCCTTGGCGAAGGCTTCGAGATAAGGGTCGCACGGCGCGATCATCAGATGGACGTCGAAGGTCTTCTTGCTGTGCGGGCGCAGCGCCTTCACGACGTCGGGGCCGATCGAGATGTTGGGCACGAAATGCCCGTCCATGACGTCGACGTGGATCCAGTCGGCGCCGGCCGTGTCGACGGCGCGCACGTCCTCGCCCAGTCTGGCGAAGTCGGCGGCCAGGATCGACGGCGAAATGATGAGCGGACGGGGCATTTTAGGGGCCTCCAGACGCCGTTCGCGTAACATGAGCGGCCGCCGCGGGCAATGCGCGCCGACCCGCGAAAGCCCGGCTGTTAACGCTTTTCCGCCAGCCGCCGGGCCAGCGGCGTCATCAGCGCCGGCATCAGATAGATCGGAAACTGCGACAGTGCGAAATAGAACCAGGCGATGTCGGGCAGCGTGGCGCCGATGGCGGCCATGACCAGCCCAAGATTGCGGAAGGCGGCGGCAAAGCCGATCACCAGCCCGCTTCTGATGCCGGCGCGCATGAAAGCTAGTACGGTCACCCCGACCAGCAGGATCGTCACAGCCACGACCAGGCCGAGAAGCGCGAGCGCAAAGAGGGGATCCGCCAACACGCGGCGCGGCACGCCGTCCATGGCGGCGATGACGAAGATGAAGACCGCGATCACGTTCAGCCCGTCGATCGGCTCCTTCTGGCGCTCGATCCATTCCTGGCCGGCAAGGCGGCGGATCGCATAGGCGACGGCGCCTGAGCTTGCGAAAAAGAAGAACAGCTTCAAGCCCAGTTCGACGGGTGAGAACAGCGAGGTGCCGAGGAAGAGATAGCTGAAGGCGACGGTGGTGACCGGCGAGATCGCGCTGGCGGCGATCAGCGTCATGAGCGACAGCGCCACATCGAGCCCCATCAGCGCGGCGAAAGCGGCCGACGACGTGATCGGCGCAATCGCGATCTGCAGGATGAGGATGGTGTAGAGCGCCGGCATGTAATCGCGCACGCCGGACAGCGCGTAGATGGTGCCGAAAACGAGCGGCAGGGCGACCATCACCCAGAGCGCGGCGGCGATCACGATTCCGGGCGCGCGCAGATAACCGCGAAAGGCGGCCGGATCAGTGCGCAGATAGGAAAACAACAGCAGCACGAACACCGTTTCGCCGAGATACGGTTTTACGTAGGACGCGAGCGGGGGAACGGCGAGGCCGAGAAAGATCGAGGCCGCGAGCGCGCGCGTGCCTTGGCGGCCGAGCCAGGCCAGCGCGGCGCGTAACGCGATCAGAATCGGCATCGTGGGTGAAGCTCCGGCGCAAGTGTGGCCGCAGGGTCATAGCGCCTGCCTCCGATTCAATCCATATATAAAGGCCAGCGAAATCCTCGGGACGTGGAGACGTAAAGACATGGCTCGTACGGACGCCATCGTGCTGGGCGCCGGCATCGTCGGCACCTCGGTGGCCTTGCACCTGGTGAAACGCGGCATGTCCGTTGCTTTGGTGGATCGCGGCGGCGTGGGCGAAGAGACCTCCTACGGCAATTCCGGCGTGATCGAGGGCTCGACGATCCTGCCGCCGGCCTTTCCGTTCTCGCTCGGCGGGCTGATGCGGGTCGCGCTCAAGCGCGCGAGCGAAGCCAACTATCATCTGTCGTTTCTGCCGAAGGTGGCGCCCTGGCTGCTGGCGTTTAGCGCCGCTTCGCGGCCGAAGCGCATCGTCGAGACGGCGCGGCTCAACCGGCCGCTGTTCGCGCGCGCCATCCCCGAGCACGAAGCGCTGATGCAGGAGGCCGACGCCACGCGCTACCTGCGCAAGACCGGCTGGATGAAGCTCTATCGCGACCGCAAGGCGGTGGCGGCGCTGCAACGCGAATTCGAGTTGGCGAAGGAGTTCGGCCTGCCGTTCGAGCTGGTCGACGCGGCCGGCGCGCTGGCGCTCGAGCCGTCGCTCCGGCCGGTGTTCGACAGCGCGGTGTTCTGGCCGGCGGCGGCGAGCATCAGCAATCCGCTGGCGGTGACGCGCGCCTATGCCGCGCGCTTCCGCGCGCTCGGCGGCGTCACCGTCAACGGCGACGCGCGCACGCTGCACCGCGCCGGCAACCGCTGGCGCGTCGAGACCGACGAAGGCGGTGTCGATGCACCCGAGGTGGTGGTCGCTTTAGGCCCATGGGCGCCGGATCTGCTGGAGCCGCTCGGCATCAAGCTGCCGATGGGCTTCAAGCGCGGCTATCACCGCCACTTCAAGGCCGAGGGCGCCGCCACGCTGACCCGGCCGGTGGTCGATATGGCGTATGGCTATCTGATCACGCCGATGGAGCAGGGCATCAGGCTCACCACCGGCGCGGAGTTCGCCGCGCGCGATGCGGCCCCGACGCCGGTGCAGTTCGACCGCCTGATGCCGCAGGCGCGCGCATTGTTTCCGCTCGGGGAACGCGCCGACGACCAGACCTGGCTCGGCAGCAGGCCGTGCTTTCCGGATTCGCGGCCGGTGATCGGGCGGGCGCCGGGGCAGGCGGGGCTTTGGTTGGCGATCGGCCACGCCCATTGGGGCCTGACGCTCGGGCCGCCGACGGGTAAGCTGATCGCGGAGATGATGATGGGCGACGTGCCGTTCTGCGACCCCGCGCCGTACCGCGCCGAGCGGTTTCTCTAACGCGCGAACCTGTCGCGCCAGCTCGGCAGCGCGCCGCGGAACGGCAAGGCGGTCGCCTCGTAGACGCTGCGCGCGATTGCGCGCGCCAGCACGTTGGCGGCCACCATGCCGAGCTCGCTCAGCGCATAGACCGGATCCGGCAGCGGCTTCGGCCCGACCGACGCCGTGAACACCAGGTCGCCGTCGAGCGGGGTGTGCACCGGATAGAGCGCGCGCGACAGGCCGCTCTGCGCCATCACCGCGAGCCGTTTCGCCTGACCTTTGCTGAGCACGGCGTCGGTGACCACCACGGCGATGGTGGTGTTCTCGCGCGGGCTTCCCTTGCTGCGGAACGCCAGCGCTTTAGGCGGGATCGCCGCCGCCGCGCCGTAGCCGCCGAACTCCTTGTTCTGCTCGTAAGGCGCCGCCCAGAAATGCGGGCCGTCGCCGACCGTGGCGCTGCCGGCGGCGTTCGTCGCGACGATGGCGCCGACCTTGAGGCCGCGTTTGGTGCGGCCGGAGGCCGAGCCGAGGCCGCCCTTGAGATTGACAGTGGTGGCGCCCAGCCCGGCGCCGACGCTGCCGAGCAAGACCTTGGCGGACGCGGCCTTGGCCGCCGCGTAGCCGAGCTCGCGATAGGGCGGGTAGCGGCCCCAGTTCTTGTTGCCGCCGTTGAGCAAGTCGAACAGGATCGCGCCCGGCACGATCGGCACCACCACATCGCGGACGCGGAAGCCGCGGCCCTGCTCACGCAGGTACGCCTGCACGCCTGCGGCGGCTTCGAGGCCGTAGGCCGAGCCGCCCGACAGCACGAAGGCGTCGACGCGGTCGACGGTCTGCGCCGGATCGAGCAAATCGGTTTCGCGCGTGCCCGGTCCGCCGCCGCGCACGTCGATGCCGCCGATGACCGGTTTGTCGAAGACGATCGCGGTGACGCCCGAGGCGATTGCCAAATCCTGGGCGTGGCCGACGCGGACGCCCGGAATGTCGGTAATGAGATTGCGCAAGGCCGCCATGACTTCACCCTGTTATCACATCTCTGCCATCGCGGTCACCGCAACCTTGCCAGCGCCACACTTGAGCGTGCATGTAGCGGCCCATGAACGGCGACGTCACATTCCTGGCGGCCCTGATCGCGGGCCTGATCAGCTTCCTCTCACCCTGCGTGCTGCCGCTGGTGCCGCCTTATCTGGTGTACCTGGCCGGCACCTCGCTGGAGCGCTTCGCCGACAAGGAGCCGGAGCCGCTGGTCAAGCGCGAGACCGTGCTGGCGGCGGTGCTGTTCGTTCTCGGCTTCTCGACGGTGTTTGTGGCGCTGGGCGCGAGCGCCAGCGTGGTCGGCTCGCTCATCCGCGCCTATTCCAGCCCGCTGGCGACCGTCGCCGGCGTGATCATCATCGTGATGGGGCTGCACTTCCTCGGGCTGACGCCGATCAGCCTGCTGCACCGGCAGAAGCGCATGGAAGTGGCCAAGCCGGTCGGGCTGTGGGGCGCCTACGTGATGGGGCTGGCCTTCGCCTTCGGCTGGACGCCGTGCATCGGGCCGATCCTGGCGGCGATCCTGGCGGTGGCCGCGTCCGAGCAGACGGTGGCGAAGGGCGCGAGCCTGCTGGCGGTCTATTCGCTGGGCCTCGGCATTCCCTTCATCGTGGCGGCCTTCGCCATCGAGCCGTTCGCGGCCTTCCTCGCACGCTTCAAGAAGCACATGCGCCGGGTCGAGCAGGTGATGGGCGGGCTCTTGGTGCTCACCGGCATCGCCTTTCTCACCGGCAGCATCAACGAGATGAGCGTGTGGCTCTTGGAGACGTTTCCGGTGTTGGGAAGGATCGGGTAGCCAAAGCTGTCATCACCCGCGAAAGCGGGCGATCCAGTAATCCCTGCCTCGGTGCCATGTCGTAAGCTTAGCGTTTACTGGATACCCCGCTTTCGCGGGGTATGACGGTCGTTGTTGTGGCGCGCGCTTTACCCCAAACAAAAAAAAGCCCGCCATCCGATCTCGGGTTTACCCGAGATCGGCACTTTAGTTACGCAAGTCGGCTAGCGCCGACTTGCGGTGGCGGGCTTTTCGCATCTTGATGCCGGCGCCGGTTACATCTTGCTGCAATCGGAGTTCGGGCACTCGACGTAGTTGATCTTGCCGCTGGCGTCCTTCTTCCAGATGTACATCACGTAATCGAGCTTGGTGATGTCGCCCTTCTTGTCGAAGGACAGTTCGCCGAGCACGGTCTTGAACTTCATGCCTGAGTGCATCTTCTCGGCCACCTTCTTGGGGTCGAGCGACTTGGCGGCTTCCGCCGCCTGCTTGATGACCTGCACGCCGGCGTAGCTGTAGAGCGTGTAGGCTTCCGGCTCGAACTTCTTGGCGCGGAACTCTTCGACCACCTTCTTGGCTTCCGGCTTGTTGCGCGGATCGGGGCCGTAAGTCATCAGCGTGCCCTCGACGCCGGGGCCGCCGACCGACGCGAACTCGTCGGCGGTGATGCCGTCGCCGCCCATCATCGGCGCCTTGACGCCCTGGTCGCGCATCTGGCGCACGATCAGGCCGCCTTCGGTGTAGAGGCCGCCCCAATAGATCAGGTCGGCGCCCGACTGCTTGATCTTGGAGACCAGCGCCGAATAGTCCTTCTCGCCGGTGTTGACGCCTTCGTACAGCACTTCCTTCAGGCCGCCTTTGTTGAGCGCCTTCTTGGTCTCGTCGGCGAGACCCTTGCCGTAGGTCGTCTTGTCGTGGACGACGGCGATCTTCTTGCCCTTGAAGTGCTTGACGATGTACGCGCCCGCGACCTGGCCCTGCTGGTCGTCGCGGCCGCAGACGCGGAAGATGTTCCACATCTTGCGCTCGGTCACCGTCGGGTTGGTCGAGGCCGGCGTGATCTGCAGGATGCCGTTCTCCTGGTAGACCTCGGACGAGGGAATGGAGACGCCCGAGTTGTAGTGGCCGATGACGAACTTGACGCCGTCGCCGGCGAACTTGTTGGCGACCGAGACGCCTTGCTTCGGATCGGAGGCGTCGTCGCCGTAGGTGACCTGGATCTTCTGGCCGAGGATGCCGCCCGCGGCATTGATGTCGGCGGCGGCCTGGTCGGTGCCGTTCTTCATCTGCGCGCCGGTGGCGGCGCTCGGGCCGGTGATCGGCCCGCCGACGGCAAGTTTGATTTGTGCTGCGGCTGTTCCCGCCGCGGCAACAGCAAAGCCCAGCGCCAGGCCGAGCGTGGTGATCTTCTTCATCTTTTCTCCCCTTCAGGTGGTGCCGGCAGTCTTAAACTGTGTGCGATCCTACGCTACGGCAGTTTTCGGCGCCAGCGCATCGGACCATCCGCCGCATGGATCCAGCTGTACTGCGTGACCATCTGCGCCACCCGCGCCGCGCGAAAGCCGGCGAAGGCGATCGCCATGCAGATCGCGCTGTCGACGGCGTAATAATGGGGCGACAGCAGGGTGCCGCCGAACAGGCTGAAGTGGATGAAGCGCACGGCCGCCCCCAGAATCAGCGTGTAGACCACGATCTGCCAGCCCGGCCGCCAGGTCTGCGCGATGGCGCGGCCGGTGAGCCAGGCCGCCCCGCCGCCGAGGATGAACGTCACCAGAAGGAACACGCCGAACGAGCCTTCCTCGTACAGCAGTTCGGGAAGCGAGACCGCGGTCGTCAGGTCGCCCATCAGCGGCCTCCTTCCAGATAGGCCTGCTTGATCTCGGGCCGTTCGAGCAGTTCGCGTCCCGAGCCGGACAGCGTGATCATGCCGTTGACCATGACGTAGCCGCGGTGGGCGAGCTTGAGCGCGTGGTAGGCGTTCTGCTCGACCAGGAACACGGTCAGGCCGTTCTCGGCGTTGAGCGTTTTGATGGCGTCGAAGATCTGCCGCACCACCAGCGGCGCGAGCCCGAGCGAGGGCTCGTCGAGCAGCAGCAGGCGCGGCCGCGCCATCAGCGCGCGGGCGATCGCCAGCATCTGCTGCTCGCCGCCCGACAGCGTGCCGCCGCGCTGGCCGATGCGCTGCTTGAGGCGGGGAAACAGCGTGAGCACGCGGTCCAGGTCTGGCTCGAACTCGGCGCTGTCGGCGACGGTCGCGCCCATCTGCAGGTTTTCCAGCACCGTCATGCGCGAGAAGATGCGGCGACCTTCCGGCGACTGCGCCAATTTCAGGCGCGCGATCTCGTGCGTCGGCATGCGGGTGATGTCGTGGCCGTCGAACACGACGGCCCCCGTGCGGGCACGCGGATTTCCGGAGATGATCTTGATCAGCGTTGACTTGCCGGCGCCGTTGGCGCCGATCAGCGTGACGATCTCGCCGGCATTGACTTCGAGGTCGACGCCCTTGAGCGCCTGCACGCGGCCGTAGAAGGTCTCGACGCCGCGCACGGAAAGGAGAGGGGCGGTCATAACCCGACCTCCGCCTCGACCTTGTCGACGTCCTGGTCCGGCACGCCGAGATAGGCCGCGATCACCTTCGGGTCGTTGCGCACGGCGTCCGGCGCGCCGTCGGCGATCTTCATGCCGTAGTCGAGCACGACGACGTGGTCGGAGATTTCCATCACCACCGACATGTCGTGCTCGATCAGCAGGATCGAGATGGCGTGCTGGTCGCGGATCGCCAGCAGCAGGTCGTTCAGCTCGGCGCTTTCGCGCGGGTTGAGGCCGGCCGCCGGCTCGTCGAGGCACAGCAGCACCGGATCGGTGCACATGGCGCGCGCGATCTCGAGCCGGCGCTGCGCGCCGTACGGCAGGTCGCCGGCCGGATCGTCGGCGCGCGCCAAAAGGCCGACGTGGTCGAGCCAGTCGCGGGCGCGGTCGATGGCCGCGCGTTCGGCCCTGCCGTATGACGGGAAGCCGAGCACGCCGAGCAGCGTGTAACCGGACGCCAGCATCAGACTGTTGTGCTGCGCGACCAGCAGGTTTTCCAAAACCGTCATGCCGGCAAACAGTCGGATGTTCTGGAAGGTGCGGGCGACCCGCGCCTGCTGCGTCACCAGGTAATCCGGCATGCGCTCGAGCAGATAGAGCGCGCCGTCGCCGCGTTTGATGCTGCGCCGGCCGCTTTCGGTGAGCGTGTCGAGCGCTTCCCACACGGCGGGCTCGCCGTGCCTTAGCGAAAGGCGGCCCTCGCTCGGCTTGTAGAAGCCGGTGATGCAGTTGAACACCGTGGTCTTGCCGGCACCGTTCGGCCCGATCAGCGCGGTGATCTCGCGTTTGTGCGCCTCGAACGACAGGTCGTCGACGGCGACCAGGCCGCCGAAACGCATGCGCAGGTGCTCGACGCGCAACACGACGTCGTCGGTGCGCGCCATATCTTCTTGGCGCATGGCCTTGTCCGAAAACCGGGTTCCACTTTTCGGGATCATGCGCTAGCCGTGGCCCTCTTTCACCAGGTCGGACGCGATGCTCTTGCGCTCCTTCAGGAACACCGAGGGCTCGCGCGTCGAGATCAGGCCGCGCGGCCGCCAGATCATGATCAGCACCATGGCGAAGCCGAACAGCAGCATGCGGTACTGCGTCGGATCGAAGGTCGGGCCGAAGATGTGCTTTAAAAAATCGAGCTCGCGCATGATCTCGGTGCCGCCGATCATGGCGATGGCGGCGATCGCCACGCCGATCTGGCTGCCCATGCCGCCGAGCACGACAATGGCGACGATGCTCGCCGACTCCATGAAGGTGAAGCTGTCCGGCGAAATGAAGCCCTGGCGCGCGGCGAAGAACGAGCCGGCAAAGCCGGCGAACATCGCGCCCATGGCGAAGGCGGTGAGCTTGGTGTTGGTGGTGTTGATGCCGAGCGAGCGGCAGGCGATCTCGTCCTCGCGCAGCGCCTCCCAGGCGCGGCCGACCGGCAGCCGGCGCAGCCGCACGGTGACGTAGGCGGTGAGCAGCGCGAGCGCCAGGATCAGGTAATAGAGGAAGACGGTGCGGTAGATCGGCGAAAATTCCAGCCCAAGCACCGCGGCGAAGCCGTCGTCATTGGCGTTGAACGGTATGCCGAAGAACGTCGGCCGCGGGATGCTGCTGATGCCGGCATAGCCGTTGGTGAGGTCGACGAAGTTGATCAGCACGATGCGGACGATCTCGCCGAACGCCAGCGTGACGATGGCGAGATAGTCGCCGCGCAGCCGCAGCACCGGGAAGCCGAGCAGCACGCCCCAGAACGAGGCGAGGATGCCGGCGAGCGGCAGCAGGATCCAGAACGAGAAGCCGAACTCCTTGGCGAGCAGCGCGTAAGAGTAGGCGCCGACCGCGTAGAACGCGACGTAGCCGAGGTCCAGGAGGCCGGCGAGGCCGACCACGATGTTCAGGCCCCAGCCGAGCATGATGTAGATCAGGATCTGGATGCCGAAATTGTCGATCCACTTCAGCGCGCCGCCGAAACCGGGGCCGAGCAGCACGATGATCGGATAGACGATGAGAAAGCCGGCGCCGGCCGGCGCCGTGAGCCGCGAGACGCTTGGCGCGCCTTGCGTGCCGCCGCGCAGGAAAATGAAACTGACGCCGGCGAAGAACGCGCACAGCAAGGCGTACGACAGCGCGTTGAACGCCGTGGCCGTCGCCGGTTCGGCGATGAGCTGCCAGAGCGTGTAGATCAGCCGGACGAACAGGACGGCGGCGAACAGGCCGGTCGCGACGCCGGCGACGATCGCGGCCCAGCGCGCCAGCTGGCGCCGCCGCGCCGCGGAGGCTTCGCTTGGACCGGCGGCCGCCGTTGCGCGCGCTTGGCGCGCCCGCCATGGTTCGACGATCAGGGTCGCGACCAGCCGCGCGGCGACGACGACGGCGACAATCGAGAAATACAGCGGCCAGCGCGTTTCCAGCGCCAGCTCGTTGCGGACGTTCTGAACGGTCTGGAAGGCGATCAGCGGCAGGAACAGCACCAGCGCCAGCGCGGCGGTGACCCCGGCGTCGCGCAAAACGCCGGCGATTTTGCTGCGCTCGATCGCGGCGGCGGCCATGTCAGACCTTTTCGACATCCGGGCGGCCGAACAGTCCCTGCGGCAGGAAGATCAGCGTGATGGCGAGCACCGAGAAGGCCGCGACGTCCTTGTAGTCGATCGAGAAATAGGCCGACCACATGGTCTCGATCAGGCCGATCAGCAGGCCGCCGATCACCGCGCCCGGCAGCGAGCCGATGCCCCCTAACACGGCGGCGGTGAAGGCCTTGACGCCCGGCACGAAGCCGTCCGAGAAGCTCACCACGCCGTAGTACATCAGGTACAGGGTGCCGGCGACGGCGGAAAGCGCGGCGGCGATCACGAAGGTCATCGAGATGGTGCGGTCGACATCGACGCCGACCAGCGCCGCCATCTTCTGGTCCTGTTCGCAGGCGCGCTGGGCGCGGCCGAGCCGCGTCTTGGCGACCAGATACCAGAAGCACGCCAGCAGCACGGCGGTGACGCCCCAGATGATGAGCTGCTTGAACGACAGTGTGACGGCGTAGTCGTTCTTGGTGAACAGCACGAAATCGCCCTGGATCATCGGCGGGATCGACTTGTTGCGCGGGCCTTGCGTGACCTGCACGAAGTTCGACAGAAAAATCGACATGCCGATCGCCGAGATCAGCGGTGCCAGGCGGAACGAGCCGCGCAGCGGCCGGTAGGCGACGCGCTCGATCACCCAGTTGACGATGGCGGTGAACAGCATCGCCACGATCAGCACGACGAACAGCGCCAGCGCGATCGAGGACACGCCGAGCCAGGAGACGAGGATGAGGAAGGCGATGAGGGCGATGAAGGCCGACACCATGAAGACGTCGCCGTGGGCGAAGTTCACCATGCCGATGATGCCGAACACCATGGTGTAGCCGATGGCGATCAGGCCGTAGATCGAGCCGAGCGTGATGCCGTTGATGAGCTGCTGGAGGAAGACTTCCATCGCGTCCCCTTACGCCTTCCAGGTCGCCCGGCCGACAACCGAATTATATGAAAGGCTTAACAGGGCATCGGGACAGCGGCAATCGCCTGGTCGGGGTCTTGTTATTAAGTCGCGGTCCGCGCCGCGGACGTGCCGGTGCCGGGTTCGGATACGGATGGCCGGCGCGCCCGGGGGCTCCACCGCGCGATCCGGCCGGTTCGTTCGGGAACGAAGTCGCCCGGCCTCGCGTTGTTTTGGGCGGCGGGCCGGGGCGCATTGCAGCACCCTCTTCGTGCTTGTGAAACGGAAGGATACCGAATGAACCAGAACCAGAATCAGAATCCCGATCAGAAACCGGGCCAGCAGCAGCAGGGCGGGCAGAAGCCCGGCCAGCAGCAGCAGGGCCAGCCCGGGCAGCGCCAAGGTGGCCAGCAAGGCGGTCAGCAGGGCGGCGGCCAGCAGCAGGGTGGCCAGCGCTGACCTGACGGCCGGTTAAACGGAGGCCCCGCCACGCGGCGGGGCTTTCGTTTGCCGATTTGGTTGTACTGGCGGGCGCCTACGTTGGCGCGGCGGCGTGCCCTCGCTTATGCTGGCGCGCATGGCCGCGACGGCGCTTCCCCTGTTTCATCTCTACGGCGATCCGCCGGACGATGCCGCGTTCGATTTCATCCACATCGAATCCATCGCGTCGCGCTCGTCGGTGCACGACTGGACCATCCGCGCGCACCGCCACCGCAACCTGTCGCAGCTTCTGCTGATCGAGAAGGGCGGCGGCGAGATGCTGTTCGAGACGGCGACCGTGCCGTTCGCGGCGCCGGCCGCGATCCTGGTGCCGGCCACCACCGCGCATGGCTTCCGGTTCACGCCGCAGGTCACCGACGGCTGGGTGGTGAGCTTCACCGAAGACGTCGCCGAGGCTGTGGCGCGGTTGAAGGCGGTCGCCGCCGATCCGCTGGTGCCGCTCGCCGACGCCGGCGAGGCGAAACGGCTGTCGGCGCTCTGTGCCGACTTGCACGAGGAGGGCGCGCTGGCGCGCGAAGGCTATCGCCTTGCCATGCGCGCGCTGCTGGCGCTGATCGCGATCGAGGTGGTGCGGCTGGCGGTGAGCCGCGCGCGCTCAGGCTCGGTGACGCTGACGCGCGCCGACGCACAGGTCGAGGAATTGCGCCGCCTGCTGGAGCAGCATTTCCGCAAAGAACGCGTGATCGGTTTCTACGCCGCGAAGCTGTCGATGACGCCGGACCGGCTCAACGACCACGTCAAGCGCGCAACCGGCGTGACCGCGGGCCATCTCATCCGCCAGCGCGTGCTGACCGAGGCCAAGCGCCAGCTGGTGTTCACCAACCAAGCCATCCACGAGATCGCCTACGATCTCGCGTTCTCCGACCCCTCGCACTTCACGCGCTTCTTCCGCAAGCAGACCGGCATGACGCCGCAGGCCTTCCGCGAGGGCCGGGGCGG
>CAYJPU010000089.1:0-12827 GCA_964372105.1 uncultured Undibacter sp. | reverse complement strand
TGCCAAAGACGCATGGAAAGCTCTTTCCTTTCATCGATTTAGGTTAATTCACGAAAAGCGTGTGTTTATACCGTTTGCCGCCTGCGGGGGCAAAACGCTACAACCGCGGTGACAAATCTTTGTTTACAACCAATGCTAGACCCGCAATAAATATTTGACTGAGGAGTTGGCTCCATGTCCGCGGACCTCCGGGGCAATGCGACGGCCGATGCCGGCGGTCTGGCTCCAGGCGAACATCTCCGGGCGGAAATCGAGCGGCTCGGCCTCGATCAGGTCGCGGTCAGCCAGGCCACCGGCGTGTCGCGCCAGTCGATCAACAACATCGTCAACGGCCGCCAGCCGATCTCACGCGCCATGGCCGGCAAGCTCGGCCGCCTCACCGGCCATAGTTCCGATTACTGGCTGCGCGCCGTGTTCCCGCGCGCGCCGGCCGTCAGCGCCGCGCGCGGCAAGCAGGCGCCGGCCGAGCCGCAGACGCGCCCGCTCGGCGTCGGCGTCCTGGTCAACCACCAGATCGTCCGCGCGGTGCGCGACGGCGTCATCGGCATCGACCCGTTCGACGAAGCGCGTGTGCAGATGGCCTCGATCGATCTCACGCTCGACGACTTCGTGCTGTCCACCGAAGGCGAGAAGATCGACATCAGCGACGGGCAGAGCTTCGTGCTGCGCGGCGGCCGCACCGTCGGCGTCGGCACCAAAGAATGGGTCGAGCTTCCGTTGGACTATATCGGCCGGGTCGGCGCCATGGCCGCGCTGGCGCGCGCCGGCATCATGACCTCGCACGGCTTTCAAATCGACCCGGGCTTCAAGGGCAACCTGCAGTTCTGCATTTTCAACGCCGGCGGCCACGACTTCGCCTTGCGCGGCGGCGACCCGATCATCAGCGTCGAGATCATGCCGCTCAGCGCCACGCCGAGCTACGACGAGAACGCCGCCCGGCAGCTCGTCGAGGCCCGCGGTCGCGACAAAATCGTTGCCTTGTTCCGCAACGACGTCTGCGGCCGGCTGATCCGCGACGCGGTCCGCGTGCGCGCCCAGGTCGAGGTCGGCAACGACGGCGTGAAGGCCAGCATCGCCGACCTGAACATCGAGGTCCTGGACGCCTCCGCCGACGCCGCGCTCGACGATGCCGTGCACAGCGCGCTCAGCGGGCTGCGGACGCTGCGCGACAAGCCGAACGCCGCGCGGAACGACCGCGACAAGTATTCCCGCTTCTTCGGCGAACTCACCGAGCATTTGTATCTGACCGGCGATGAGGCGCGCCGCGGGCTGGCCGCCATTGGCCTGCCGATGGAGGCCGGCGAGACGCTGATCGCCACGCTGCGCGACGGCGGCGAAGCCGTGGTGCCGTTGCCGACCAAGTCGGCCAGGATCAGCCTGCGCCACCTGGCTCGCCAATTGCGCGAGGATCCGCTCGACCTGGTGTTGATGCTGGCCGGCGCCCCGCCGTCGCACGACGCAAAATAGAGCGTGCGTTTTCATATGTTTACAAACACGGCCAGGTTATATCTGACTAAGTCACGATAAAAAAAATTTGACAGCTACTTTGGCGCGCGTATCCTCTGGGTTGCGAGAAGCGTCACACAAAAACATTGCGTGAGCTCCCGCTGGGGAGGAGGCATTCATGGCTCGTTTGGCAAACAGGAATGCGGCAGGCAAAGTTGCGACAGGCAAGACCGCGGCGCGCAAGACTGCTTCGGGCCGTGGACGCCCGGTCCGCAACGAATATCCAGCGCGGGACGACCCACACAACGCGATCGACCTGGAATTCTTGCGGATCTGGATGAGAATCTCGCAGCTGCGCGAGAAGCTTCGCGACGATCGGCACGCCGCGAGCCACACGAGCCACCGATGATCACAGCGCCGCGCCGCACGGCGGCCTGACAACACGGCCGTCGCGTCGTCCCGCGCCTAGGCGCGGCGGCCTTATTTCTTCTTGCGGCTCTTCGTGCCGTCGTTGGCGTGCGCCGGCTCCGTGACCGCCACCGGATCGGAGGCCGGGAAAGTATCTTCCAGCCCTTCCTCGAGCTCGCGTTCCAGCTCTTGCTTGCGATCGTCTTTCTTGCCGGTTTTGGCTTTCGGCTTTTCAGAACTGGACTTGCCCGTCATATCCGTTCCTCCGATGTTGCGGCCGTCTATGCGCCGCGCGCCCGCCGCAGCCTTACATAGAGCGCGCCTTCGCCGCCATGCGTAAGGTGTGCATCCTCGAAGCCGACCACAAGCGCGCGAAACTCGGGCAGCGCCAGCCACTGCGGCACCTGGCGCTTGAGCACGCCGCGCCCGCCTTCGCTCTCGCGTTTGCCCTTGCCGGTGATCACCAGCACCAGCCGCGCCTCGCGCGCCACCGCCGCGCGCAGGAAGCGCAACAGCGCGCCGTGCGCTTCGCTTTGCGTGAGCCCGTGCAGGTCGAGCCGCCCTTCGATCGCGTCCTTGCCGCGCGCGGCGCGCTGCTTCATGCGGCGGCCGAGCGGCGCCAGCGGCGGCGGCGCGGCCGGTTTTGCCGGCGCGGGCAATACGACAGGCTGTGTCTTTGCGGCATTCCTGGCCGGCCGGACTTTCGGCGCGGCCGCAGCAGCGGCTTCCGCTTCCGGCTCGTCGTCATCGGTGGCAGGAAGCGCGCGCAACGGCGCGATCGACTGGGTGACGGCCTTCCACAACACCCGTTCTTCGCGTGACAACGGGCGGCGCCGATTGCCGTCGCGGGGGCCCATGCGGTCAGGGTCGCGCTTTGGCCGACACCGCTTCGCCGGTCGCTTCGGCGACGATGGCCTTGGGCCGTGGCTGCGGCAGCGGCACGGCGGCCGGCGGCGCGCCGTCGCCCTTCACGGCCACGGCGCGCGGCACCAGCATCACGAAGTTGCCGAACTGCTTGATGCGTCCGGCGATGTGGCCGACTTCCTCGCCGGCGCCGAAATAGATGTCGGCGCGCGCCGGCCCGACGATGGCCGAGCCGGTGTCCTGCGCGATCAGCAAACGCTGGAATTTCGTTTCCGGCTTTTCACTGACGATCGGCAAGTCGGCGTCGATCCAGATCGGCGTGCCGTAGACGTGAATCTTCTTGTCCACCGCCAGCGACCGCAGCGGCGTCAGCGGCACGCCCTGCGCGCCGATGCACTCTTCGTGCGGCGCGAGCGGCGTCTCCTGGAAGAACACGAAGGAGCGGTTCTTGCGCCGCAACTCCTTGCCCTCTTCCGGATTGGCTTCCATCCAGTCGCGGATCTTGTCCAGCGACATCTCTTCCTTGCTGACGATGCCGCGGTCGATCAGGAACCGGCCGACCGGCGTATAAGGCTGGCCGTTGCTGGCGATGTAGTTGAGCCGCAGCAGCTTGCCGTCGTCCAGCTTCACGCGGGTGGAGCCCTGGATCTGCGCGAAGAACGCGTCGATCGGGTTCTTCACCCAGCAGATTTCCAGGCCCTTGCCCTTGAGCGCGCCCTCTTCGATCTTGGTGCGGTCGAGATGCGCGAACACCTTGCTCTGTTTCTTTTTCACCGTCTCCGCCGGCGCGGCGTAGATCGGCACGGTGTACTCGTCCGTCGGCACGCGCGAGCCGTCGACTTCGGTTTCGTAATAGCCGGTGTAGAAACCCTGCGGCTGGGACGGCTGCGCGAGCCGCACGAGCTTGAAGTTCTGCTCGAAGAAGACGCGCGCCCGCTCGCCGTCGAGCGTGCCGGCGGCTTTCGCGCGTTCGCACGCCTCGAACAGCCCGCCGTAAACCGGCCGGGCCTTCCGCATCGCCGGGGTGCCGTTGAGGATGGCGCGGCAGCTCTTCATGAAAGCGCCGAACGCCTCGGCGTGGTCGTCGTCCTTCCAGCCGGCCAGCGCGTCGAAGGAAAGCGTGTCGACCTGGGCGCTGCGAAGTTTTGCCGGCAGTTCGCGCGGCGCGTTCTTTGCACCCGATGTGGTCATGAGGCCCAATGTGAGCGCCGCAACTACTGCCGTCATTCCGGAGCGCGGGCCAACGGGTCCGCGCGAAGCGCGGCTCGATGATAAACTTCGCCCGCGTTGAAGACGCGCGTAAACGCGCTTATGGCTCGCGCCCCGCAACGACGCGCTGAAGGTCATGCGCTCACTGTCCGGCTTCGGTGGCGACCAGTTTCCAGTTCGGATCGCGCGACGAGATATCGCGGGCGAAGGTCCAGACGTCCGTGACGTCCGTCACCTTGTCGGCGTTGCCGTCGATGACGTTGCCGGCCTTGTCGCGCGTCGCGGTAATCAGCTTGGACAGGAAGCGCACGGTGACGTGCGCGCTACGGCCGCGCATCTCGGCGGCGGTGATCTCGGCGTTGTCGATCGAGACGAAGCGGCTCTCGACCTTGTCGCCGCGCTTCTCGCGCTCGCTGATCGCGCCGTCGAAGCCGTCATAGACCTCGCGCGCCAGCAGATTCTTCAGCGCGCGGCGATCGCCCTCGGCGTAGGCCGTGACGATCATCTCGTAGGCCGCGCGCGCGCCGGTGAGGAAGTGCTTGGGATCGAAACTCGGATCGTTCGCGACCACGGCATCGAGGCCGCCCGCGACCGCCGAACCGGGCTCGGCAATGCCCGTCCAGCGCGCGGCAGGCTCGGCCGCTTCCACCGGCTCGGCACCGGCTTTGGCGGCGGCCGCCTCGGCCGCGCGGTTGGGCAAAGTGACGACCTTGTTGTCGGTCGACGGCCGCACCGGCTCGCGGGAATAGGGATCGTACGGCGGCCGCTCGCGCCCGGTGCGCTGACCGAGCACGCTGCGCAGACGCAGGAAGATGAACACTGCGAGCGCCAAGAAGATGATGGTGTAGATGTCGAACACGTCTCGATGCTTTCGGCTACCGTGGCGGCAAGTCGACCGGGTTGGTCGCCCCGTCGCCGGCAGAATCGGCTAGCGGCCGGGTCCACGCACACTATGTAAGCGGATAGCCGCGCCGATCCATAGGCCTTGCGCCGGCATCCTGGCGCAAATTTACGTTAGAAGCTTAGACGATCGGGGCGCTGACGCCAACACGCCCGGCTGGCGCAGAACACCGAAATAGGGTGCAGACGGGTTTGGTTCCGAAGCCGGCACCGGTTTTCCGGGATCCACGCTGGAGACGAGTTAGCGGCGATGAATGTGGCAAAACTCCTGTTGCTGGCGGTATTGGCGCTGCCGTTTCTGGAACTCGCCGTATTTGCCGCAGTCGCCTACGCGGTCGGCCTGGGCCTCGCACTGCTGCTGGTGCTGGCGACCTCGCTGGCCGGCGCGCTGCTGCTGCGCCATGCCGGCGGCAACCACGTCGCCCGCGTCCGTGTCGCCATGACGCAGGGCAGCTTCTCGTCCCTGGCCGCCGACTCGACTGGTGGCATGATGCTGCTGGCGGGAATTCTCCTGCTTATTCCAGGGTTTATCACAGACGTCGCGGGTCTGGCACTGCTGCTGACGGCGCTGTTCGGCCGCCGCCGCGGACCACTCCCGCGCGCCGACGGCGTGGTCGATCTCGAGCCTGAGCAATGGCACCAGGTGCCCGATCCGGCGCTGCGCGACCGCCGCGACCGGGACGACGACGGTCCTTACCGCCCGTAACACCGGCCTCCGGTTAACCGGCGGGGTAGCCGACCCCGGCACGTCCTTGTTCGCCTATCGTCGCCATGTTAGCCAACCGCCCGCATACGCGCCGCCAACGACAGGCGCGCCCCTTTCCGAAACGCTCGGGCGCCCAGCCGCCATACGAGGAGTATTCATGTCGACGACCAATGGCGGCCCCTCACAGGACAATCAGCCACAGCTCAATGTCGTGGCCCAGTACATCAAGGACTTCTCGTTCGAGAACCCGAACGCCCCGCAGTCGCTGCAGACCGGCGGCGAGGCGCCGCAGATCGGCATCCAGATCAACGTCGAGGCCAATCCGCTGTCGGAGACCGACATCGAGGTCGCGATCAAGCTCGACGGCAAGGCCGAGATGGCCGGCAACCTGATATTCCGCTTCGATCTGGTGTTCGCCGGCGTGTTCCGCATCCGCAACGTGCCGCAGGAAAGCCTGAACGCGATCGTGCTGATCGAGTGCCCGCGCCTGCTGTTCCCGTTCGCGCGCGAGATCATCGCCACCGCGGTGCGCAACGGCGGCTTTCCGCCGCTGCTGCTCGACCCGGTCGACTTCGTCAGCCTCTATCGTCAGAAGATGGAGCAGCTGCAGCCGGCCGAGATGCCGCAGGCGTAAAGCCCGCGGCTTTCTAAACCCGGTAATTCCGCCACATCGCGTTTTCGCCCAGGCCCGCGACGAAGGCGCGGTGCGCCGCGCGCTCGGCGTCGCTGATGCGCGGCGCGAGCGGCGTGGTGCGCTGGCGCACGACGACGACGCCGTCGACGGTGTTGGCGCGCGTGCCGCCGTTGTCCGCCAGGCCGAGCTGCGCCTGCCGGCCGCCGATCAGTTCCAGATAAACCTCGGCGAGAATTTCCGCGTCGAGCAGCGCGCCGTGCTTGCTGCGGCGGGAATTGTCGATGCCGTAGCGCCCGCACAGCGCGTCGAGATTGTACGGCCCGGCCGAATGCTTGCGGCGCGCCAGCATCAGCGTGTCGACCAGCCGTTCGCGCGCGATCAACGCGCGCTCGATGCGCTTGAGCTCGGCGCACAGGAAGCCGTAGTCGAAGCTGGCGTTGTGGATGACCAGCGGCGCATCGCCGATGAAGGCGAGAAAATCGTCGACCACCTCGTGGAAGCGCTTGTGGCCGCGCAGGAACTCGGCCGACAGCCCGTGAATGGCGAAGGCCTCGGCCGGCATGTCGCGGTCGGGATTGAGATAGGCGTGGAACGTCGCGCCGGTCGGAATGCGGTTGAGCAGCTCGACGCAGCCGACCTCGACCAGACGATGGCCCTGGTTGGGATCGAGCCCGGTGGTTTCGGTGTCGAGGACGATTTCGCGCATGGTCGCTGTCCGGCCCGCTATTTCGGTCGATTCGCCATTGTAGCCACCCGCGCCAGAATATCACGCACCTGCGCGCGCGCGGTCTCGTAGCCTTGCGACGTATCCACCACGAAATCCGCCCGCGCGCGCTTTTCCGCGTCGGGCATCTGCTTGGCGAGGATCGCCGCGAATTTTTCCTCGGTCATGCCCGGCCGCTCGAAAGCGCGCGTGCGCTGCACGTCGCCAGGGGCCGACACCACCACCACCGCGTCGCAACGCGCGTCACCGCCGGTCTCGAGCAGCAACGGGATGTCGAGCACCGCCACCTTGGCGCCGCTCGCTTCGGCCTCGCGCAGGAACCGTTCGCGCACCTCGGCGACCAGCGGATGCACGATCTGCTCGAGCCGCTTGATGGCCGCGGCGTCACCGAGCACGCGCTTCGCCAGCCTTTCGCGGTCGACCTGGCCGCCGCTTGTCGTGCCGGGAAACGCCGCCTCGATCAGCGGCACCGCTTCGTTTTCATAGAGCCGGTGCACGGCGGCGTCGGCGTCGTGCACGGGCACGCCCGCCTCGGCGAAGAACTTCGCCGTGGTCGATTTGCCCATGCCGATCGAGCCGGTCAGTCCGAGGATGAACATCCATTCTCTCTTGCTCTCTTGTCCCGGACGCGGTGCAGCACGAAGTGATGCACCCGCAGATCCGGAACACGAGTCACTCACCCGTCCACAAATCCGTTCGTACGCAGGAACGCCAGCAGCGGCAGCAGCGGCAGGCCGAGAATGGTGAAGTAGTCGCCCTCCACCTTCTCGAACAGATGAATGCCGATGCCCTCCAGCTGATAGGCGCCGACGCTGGCCAGCGCCGTGTCGGCCGCCATGTCGAGATACTCGTCGAGGAAGCGGTCGGAGAAATCGCGCATCGTCAGCCGCGCGGTCTCGACGCAGCCGAACAGCAGTTCGCCGTCGCGCACCAGCGCCAGCGCTGAATGCAGCTCGTGCGTCCGGCCGCGCAGGCCGCGCAACTGTTCGGCCGCCGCGGCGCGGTCGGCCGGCTTGCTGAAGCGGGCGCTGCCGCGCGCCAAGGTCTGGTCGGCGCCGAGCACGGGACGGCCGGGCATGGTCGCCGCCACCGCTTCGGCCTTGGCGCGCGCCAGCACCCGCGCGGCGGCGGCGGCATCGCCGGGGCCGGCGCTGGCTTCCACCGCGCGCTCGTCGATGTGCGCCGGCCGGATCTCGAAGCGCAGCCCGGCCGCCGCCAGAATCTTGCCGCGAATGTCGCTTTTCGACGCGAGCACCAGCGGTTGACGGGCAAGCCAAAGCGGCATGAACTCTCTTCCTTATCCCTCCCCTCTTAGGGGAGGGTCGGCGCGTCAAGCGCGGCGGGGTGGGGTTAGCGCTATGGTGAGCGTATGACAACTATGGTCGCCTGCATTCGCGTCTGGCCCCATACAGAACTGGCTTCAACCAATTCGCTGCTCGTTATTCCGCATCCGTGACCGGCGCCATCAGTTTCAAATCGTACTCGCGCCTCAAAAAACGCAACTGCGCAATCACCATCGCTCGGATAATTTCCGAGTGGCTGTCGCCTTCAATTTTCAACGCAACAAGCTGGTCCAATTGGTATCGCGCACCCGCGGGTAGCGTGACCCATAACTGATTGTTTCGGCGTCCCTTTTTACTCGCACCCTTTTTCGGCATGAGCTGCCACTAATCCAACAAAAACTGTTTCTTTACCAGCAAGAGCCTTGCACAAAGGGTAAAAAGATGCGACGCTATATCTAGCGTGAGCGACACGGTGAATCTCCCAGCCGTAGCACGGCCGCAAGGTTGGAGCGCAATGAGGGAACAGGGAGTCCCCTCCTCACGCGATCTATTTTTTTGGCTTTAAGTGGTCTTTTCCGGTCTCGAGGTGCTTCTCGACACCTAATTGTTCTCGAACAAGACGATGTTCGCGCTTTGCGCGTTTAAGTAAACGACGCGCTTCCTTCAAACTGACACGATGAAAAGTTTCGACAAAAACTTCGCTGCTGCGCGTTGCTTTCAGCACTACGAACAACGCTCCAACTTCTGAACCAATGCCGCCGATCCACCAAAGATCCAACAGATTTTGTTTCCGCCCTCTTGCGAGAAAGCCCTGCAAAAGGATGAACGGCATATGGTGATAGTGTGAAAAATTGATGTCACCATGTCGATGTCGTAACTTTAATAAAGTGTAGTCAGAAAACCAGATTTCAGTACCTGGCTTAACGGAAATCAATTCGGCGCAAACCCGATCCAGTCTGCCGGCTTCAACGTTCCCTGTATGAAAGCCTGCGATGTAGTTCGCGAGCGCAACATCGTCCATTAAAGAAACATCCGCTACCGAGATTTCTAACTTAAAAATGAAGGTTTTGACGGTCCTCTCTCGCCGGGCAATCGCTACTCCCTCATTTAATACGCCAATTCCATTATAACAAAAGCGACAGCGAAACAGGCGGCTGCTTGGTGCCTCACCCCACCGGCGCGCGGCGGCGCTCGCTCAAGAGCCGCATCACCGCGGCTGCGGTTTCCTCGATCGAACGCCGCGTGACGTCGATCGTCGGCCAGTTGTGCCGGGCGCACAGCCGCCGCGAGTACTGCACTTCCTCGGCCACCGCCGCCTTGTCGATATACTGGTCGTCGTCGCGATGCGCTTTCAGGCCCAACAGCCGGTTCACGCGGATCTGCACGATGCGCTCCGGGCTGGCGTAGAGCCCGACCACCAGCGGCCGCGTCAGCTTCTCGACCGCCGGCGGCAGCGGCACGTTCGGCACCAGCGGCACGTTGCCGGTCTTGATGCCGCGGTTGGCGAGGTAGATCGAGGTCGGCGTCTTCGAGGTGCGCGACACGCCGATCAACACCACGTCGGCGTTCTCCAGCCCGTCGGTGTGCTGGCCGTCGTCGTGCATCATGCTGTAGTTCAGCGCGTCGATGCGCTGGAAATATTCGGCGTTGAGCACGTGCTGGGCGCCGACGCGGTGGATGGTCTCGGCGCCGAGGTAGGACTGGAACAGCCGCAGGATCGGTCCCAGCACCGACATGCAGGGCAGGCCGAGCTCGCGGCACTTGTTTTCCAGGCTCTGAATCAGGTCTTCTTCGAGCAGCGTGTAGAGCACCAGGCCCGGCGCATCGGTGATCTCGGCCAGGCAATGGTCGAGCTGCTTCTTCGAGCGCACCATCGGGTAGAGGTGCTCGACCGGCGACACGTTGGCGTATTGCGCGGCCGCCGCGCGCGCCACCGTGATGAGCGTCTCGCCGGTCGCGTCCGACACGAGATGCAGGTGGAAGTAGCCGGTGCCGGGCATGCGTATAGGTGCCTGATGACGTGTGGATAGCTGGGGAGGAGGCCATGCCTTTTCCCCCGAAGCAAGCGAAGGGTGCAAAACCGTCCCCATTTGGTCCACATGGCTGTCAGCGGGGACGCGCCCGGCACGGCTGTGCGCAGATCAGGCGGGGATGTGGACAGCGCCCTGGGGACAGCCGGGGATAGCGGCAAAAATCCGCGATAAAAGGCCCTGTATCGCTGTGGACGGCGGGGGCCTGAATTGCATGGATTTCTGTAAAGTGACCTTTGCCCCGGTGGACAGACTGTTGACCGGCAGGCATGAGTCCAATCAACCGTCTAATAACCACTACCATTAAGCTAAGAAGATTCTTGGGTGGAGGAGGCCTGATCGGCCGTGCGTGTGGGTAAAAAGCTTCTCGACGTGCTTTCAGGTGACCGTGAAGCCGTGCCACCGGTGTGGCTCATGCGGCAGGCGGGACGCTATTTGCCGGAGTATCGCGCGGTGCGCGAGAAGGCCGGCGGCTTCCTCGATCTGTGTTTCAATCCTGAGTTGGCCGCCGACGTGACGCTCCAGCCGGTCCGGCGGTTCGGCTTCGACGCCGCGATTTTGTTTTCCGACATCCTGGTGGTTCCGCTCGCGCTCGGCCGCAAGGTCGAGTTCCTGGTCGGCGAAGGACCGAAGCTCGAGCCGCTGACCGACGCAGCGGGACTGGCGACGTTGCGCGCCACCATCGATCCGGCCATCGTCGGCAAGGTCTACGAGACCGTGCAGCGCGTGAAGTCCGCGCTCGACGACAAGACCACGCTGATCGGCTTCTGCGGCGCGCCGTGGACGGTTGCGACCTACATGGTGGCCGGCGAAGGCACGCCCGACCAGGCGCCGGCGCGCATGTTCGCCTATCGCGATCCCGACACTTTCGCGCGGCTGATCGATCAATTGGCGCTGGCCTCGATCGACTATCTGGTCGGCCAGCTGCAGGCGGGTGCCGAATGCGTGCAGATTTTCGACACCTGGGCCGGTGTGCTGCCGCAAACCGAGTTCGAGCGTTGGTCGATTGCGCCGACCAGGAAGATCGTCGACGGCGTGCGGGCGCGCGTGCCGGGCGCGCGTATCATCGGCTTTCCGCGCGGCGTCGGCAGCAAGCTCTGGCGCTATGTGAAAGACACCGGCGTCGACGCCGTCGGGCTCGATTGGATGCAGGGGCTGATTTATGCCCGCGACCACATCCAGACGCTCAAACCGGTGCAGGGCAATGTCGATCCCTTGGCGCTGCTGGCCGGCGGCGCCGCGCTCGACCGCGAAGTCGACGCGGTGATGGCCGCGCTCTCCGGCGGGCCGTTCATCTTCAACCTCGGCCACGGCATCCTGCCGCAGACCCCGATCGCGCATGTCGAGCGGATGTTGAAGCGGGTCAGGGGATAGCTGTTGTTATCCCTCCCCCGCAGGGGGAGGGTGGCGAGCGCAAACTCCACACGCTGTCATGCCCCGCGAAAGCGGGGCATCCAGTACGCCGCAGCGCTTGCGATTCTCGGCAAGACAGGGGTTACTGGATCGCCCGCTTCCGCGGGCGATGACGCCTTACAATTAGTTCGACAATGTACCTCTGGCTCAAAGCCCTGCACATCGTCGCGGCCATCTCCTGGATGGCCGGGATGCTGTATCTGCCGCGGCTGTTCGTCTACCACGCCGCCGCCGAGGCCGGCTCGGCCCAGTCCGAGACCTTCAAGGTGATGGAGCGCCGGCTGCTCAAGGCGATCATGATGCCGGCCATGATCGTGACCTGGATCGCCGGAATCGTCCTGATGATCCAGGGCCAGTGGTTCACCGCCGGCTGGTTCCACGGCAAGCTGGTGCTGGTGCTGGCGATGACCGCGATGCACGGCCTGCTGAGCCGCTGGGCGCGGGACTTCGCCGCCGACCGCAACCAGCACAGCCAGAAATTCTACCGCGTTGCCAATGAGATACCGACGATCCTGCTGATCGCAATCGTCATTCTGGTGACCGTCAAGCCGTTCTGACGTCACCCGCCGGAAACCAATTCCACAACCCGGCCTCCCCAGGCTCTTGCGGAAAATCCCGGCTCAACTTATGTTGACGGCATCCCACCGAACGCAGGCGGATGCGATCGCGTTCCGGCACCGAACACTTCGGACCGGTTGCAGCATCGGGCCCCGGGACTTCCCAAGCGCGCCCCCAATCAATCCCGACCTGCGAACTCTACCTCTGTTAGCCGGCGTCAACCTTCTCTTTTTCCCCGACGCCGCCGCTTACTTTCCACAGGATCTATGCCCCTATGCGGGAAATGAAGCTCCAGGACCTCAAGTCCAAGACGCCTGCCGAACTCCTTGCCTTCGCCGAAGAGCACCAGGTCGAAAACGCCAGCACCCTGCGCAAGCAGGAGCTGATGTTCGCGATCCTGAAGCAGCTCGCGACGCAGGAAGTCGACATCATCGGCGAAGGCGTCGTCGAAGTTCTCTCCGACGGTTTCGGCTTTTTGCGCTCGCCGGAATCGAACTACCTGTCCGGCCCCGACGACATCTACGTCAGCCCAAGCCAGATCCGCCGCTTCGGCCTGCGCACCGGCGACACGGTCGAAGGCCACATCCGCTCCCCGAAAGAGGGCGAGCGCTACTTCGCGCTGCTCAAGGTCAACACGATCAACTTCGAGGAC
>CAYJPU010000088.1:0-12902 GCA_964372105.1 uncultured Undibacter sp. | reverse complement strand
CCGCGCCGGCGACGTCCATGGTCACGGTGCCGACCTTCGGGTTCGGCATCATGCCACGGGGCCCGAGCACCTTACCGAGGCGGCCGACCAGCGGCATCATGTCGGGGGTGGAGATGCAGCGGTCGAAGTCGATCGCGCCGCCGTTCACCTTCTCGACCAGGTCCTCGGCGCCGACCACGTCGGCACCGGCGGCCTTGGCCTCTTCGGCCTTGGCGCCGCGCGCGAACACGCCGACGCGCAGCGTGCGCCCGGTGCCGTTCGGCAGGTTGACCACGCCGCGCACCATCTGGTCCGCATGCTTGGGGTCGACGCCCAGGTTCATGGCGATTTCGATGGTCTCATCGAACTTCGCCTTGGCGCGGGCCTTCACCAGCTTGACCGCTTCCGCGATCGTGTAAGCCTTGTCGCGATCGATGCCTTCGCGGGCGGCCTTGATACGTTTTGCGATTGTCATGGCCGATTACTCCTTCACCGCAAGGCCCATCGAGCGGGCAGATCCTTCGATCATCTTCATGGCCGCCTCGATGGAGTCGCAGTTCAAATCCTTCATCTTCTGCTCGGCGATCTCCTTGACCTGCGCCTTGGTCACCGAGCCAACCGGCTCGCGGCCCGGCGTCTTCGAACCCGACTCCAGTTTGGCCGCCTTCTTGAGGAAGAACGACACCGGCGGGGTCTTCAGTTCGAAGGTGAACGAGCGGTCCTGGTAGGTCGTGATGACCACCGGGATCGGCGTGTTCTTTTCCATCTTCTGGGTCTGCGCGTTGAACGCCTTGCAGAACTCCATGATGTTCAGGCCACGCTGACCAAGCGCCGGCCCGATCGGGGGCGACGGGTTGGCAGCGCCGGCCGGCACCTGCAATTTGAGGAATCCAGTGACTTTTTTAGCCATAACTCACTCCGTTAGTGGTGCGGATCTTGACGGTTGGCGGCCGCCTCACCTTCCACGTGTTTTGACCTGTTATGGCGGGCCGAAAGGGCGAAACGTCTCGCCCGAAAGCCCGCCACCTCGCTAAACGATCAGACCTTTTCGACCTGACCGAATTCCAGTTCCACCGGCGTCGCGCGGCCGAAGATGGACACCGCCACCTTCACGCGCGAGCGCGCTTCGTCGACTTCTTCCACCACGCCGTTGAACGAGGCGAACGGGCCGTCCGACACGCGCACCTGCTCGCCGACCTCGAACGAGACCGACGGCTTCGGGCGCTCGATGCCCTCCTGCACCTGATGGATGATGCGGTTGGCTTCGGCTTCCGAAATCGGCATCGGCTTGTTGTCGGCGCCGAGGAAGCCGGTGACCTTCGGCGTGTTCTTGATGAGATGGTAGACGTCGTCGGTCAGGTCCATCTTCACCAGCACGTAGCCGGGGAAGAACTTGCGCTCGGCGTTGACCTTGCGGCCGCGGCGCATCTCGGTGACCGTCTCGGTCGGCACCATGACCTGCTCGAAATGATCCTCGAGGCCACGCTGCTTGGCCTGCTCGCGAATCGATTCGGCGACCTTCTTCTCGAAATTCGAATAGGCGTGGACGATGTACCAGCGCTTCGGCCGGCCGGACGTCGTCATGGCAGCAGTATCGTTCATCGCTTAAACCTTAGCTTCCGAGGCCGAGCACGAAGGTGACGGCGATGCGTATGATTTGATCCCCGATCAGAAAGAACACCGAGGAGACCGCCACCATCACGAACACCATGGCGGTCGTGATCATCGTTTCCTTGCGGGACGGCCACGTTACTTTGCGCGTCTCTTCGCGCACCTCCTGCAGAAACTTGAACGGAGACGTTGCCATCCGATTAAACCCTGATTCCCGGCCTTGTTGTCTTAACCCAGATCCAATCCAGCGCAGTCCAATTCAGCCAATCTAGTCATGGCCCTGGGCTTTTGCCCGTGCCCTTTCAGTCCGCCGCCGGTTAAAGCCGGGTCGTCCGCCTGGCAGGAGTGGCAGGACTCGAACCTGCAACCCCCGGTTTTGGAGACCGGTGCTCTACCAATTGAGCTACACTCCTCCAGAAGCGGATGCGGCGGACCATAAAGGCCCGCCGCGGCGCTGTCATGCATTATAGAGCGGTGCTTTGCAAGGGGTGGCGCGGGGGTTCGGTTGCGTCCTTTTGGACCGCCCGACCGCCGTCCCAAGGCCTTCTGCGCCCCCCTGGCGGCCGCCTTTGACGGCAGCCATATCCGCCTGTACCGAACGGTTACAGAACGAGGTGGGAAACAGCCCGCGCTCGAGGCGCTCCCGCGGCACGTAAAGGCACCATGGCTCCCCCACCTCTTCTGCAGCTCAAAGACATCGCACTCACGTTCGGCGGTACGCCGCTGCTCTCAGGGGCGGAACTGTCGGTCTCGACCGGCGAACGCGTGTCGCTGGTCGGCCGCAACGGCTCCGGCAAGTCGACGCTGTTGAAGATCGCGGCCGGCCTGATCGAACCCGACAAAGGGTCGGTCTTCGTGCAGCCCGGCGCGCTGGTGCGCTACCTGCCCCAGGAAGCCGATTTTTCCGGCTACGCCACCACGCAGGCCTATATCGAAGCGGGCCTGCGGCCGACCGACGATCCGTACACCGCGCGCTACCTGATGGAGCAGCTGGGCCTCACCGGCACCGAAGATCCCGCGCACCTGTCCGGCGGCGAAGCCCGCCGCGTCTCGCTTGCCCGCGTGCTGGCGCCCTCGCCCGACATTTTGCTGCTCGACGAGCCGACCAACCATCTCGACCTCACCACCATCGAGTGGCTGGAGCGCGACCTCGACGGCCGCCGCACCGCTTTGGTGATCATCAGCCATGACCGGCGCTTCCTGTCGACGCTGTCGCGCTCGACGGTCTGGCTCGACCGCGGCTTTACCCGAAGGATCGAACGCGGCTTCGCCCATTTCGAGGAATGGCGCGACATGCTGCTGGCCGAGGAAGAGCGCGAGCAGCACAAGCTCGACCGCAAGATCGTCGCCGAAGAGCACTGGATGCGCTACGGCGTCACCGCGCGCCGCAAGCGCAACATGCGCCGGGTCGGTGAATTGCAGGCGCTGCGCGAGCAGCGGCGCACCTACCGGGGCGTTGCCGGCAACGCCACCATCACCGCCGGCTCGGCCGGCCAGTCCGGCGTGCTGGTGATCGAAGCCATCGGCATCGGCAAGAGCTACGGCGACCGGGCGATCGTCAGCGACTTCTCGATCCGCGTCCAGCGCGGCGACCGCATCGGCATCGTCGGCCCGAACGGCAGCGGCAAGACCACGCTGATCAACCTGCTGACCGGCGTTTCGGAACCCGATACCGGCACCATCCGGCTCGGCGCCAACCTGGCGGTGGCGACCCTCAACCAGCACCGCGACAGCCTCGATCCGAACGTCACCGTCCGCGACGCGCTGACCGGCGGCAGCGGCGACACCGTGATGGTCAACGGCGCGCCGAAACACGTCGTCAGCTACATGAAGGACTTCCTGTTCGCGACCGAACAGGCCCGCACGCCGCTCGGCAAGCTGTCCGGCGGCGAGCGCGGCCGGCTGATGCTGGCGCAGGCGCTGGCCAAGCCCTCCAACCTGCTGGTACTCGACGAGCCGACCAACGATCTCGACATGGAGACGCTCGACGTGCTCGAGGACATGCTCGCCGACTATCCGGGCACGGTTCTCCTGATCAGCCACGACCGCGATTTCCTCGACCGGCTGGTCAGCGGCGTGATCGTGCCGGAGGGCGACGGTGTGTGGACCGAATACGCCGGCGGCTATTCCGACATGCTGGCACAGCGCGGCGCCGACCTGACCCGCGAGCGGCGCGACCCCGGCCAACCGAGTGCGGCGAAGGAGACTTCAACGCCGGCCGCCGCGCAGACGGCGAAGCGCCGCATGACCTTCAAGGACAAGCACGCGCTGGAGACGCTGCCGGCCAACATCGCCAAGTGGCAGGCCGAGGTCGCTACGCTCCAGACCAAGCTCGACGAGCCGGCCTTCTATGCGCGCGACCGCGCCGGCTTCGAGAAGGTCACCGCCAAGCTCAGCGAATTGCAGCGCAAGATCGCCGCCGCCGAGGAGCAATGGCTCGAGCTTGAGATCATGCGCGAGGAACTGACCGGCGCGGAGACGCGCTGACGCGGGTCTTAAGTTTCTGTGTGATCGCGCTCGAACGCCCAAATCCGCTCGAAACCCATCAGCTTGGAGAAGTCGTTGAACGGGTACATCTCCCCTGTCCACGCTTTGCTCGAGCCCGTCGCCAAGATCTCGCCGTAGACCGAGCGCAGCGCCGCGCCCGCCGCCAGGAAGCCCGAGCCCGGGAAGATCGCCAGCTTGAAGCCGAGGCGTTCGAGCGCGGCCCGATCAAGGATCGGCGTGCGCCCGCCTTCCACCATGTTGGCGACCAGCGGCACGTCGAACGTCTTGCCGATCTTGGCCATCTCCTCTTCGCTCTCCGGCGATTCAATAAAGAGCACGTCGGCGCCCGCCTTCAGGAAGGCCTCGCCGCGGCGCAGCGCCTCGTCGAGCCCGAGCGAGGTCCGGGCGTCGGTGCGGGCGATGATGAGGAAGTCCTTCGACGAGCGCGCCTCCACCGCGACCTTGATGCGGCGCGCCGCGTCGGCGATCGGCACCACCCGGCGACCGGGCGTGTGCCCGCACTTCTTTGGATATTCCTGGTCCTCGATCTGGATCGCCTGCGCGCCGGCCTTTTCATAGCCGCGCACCGTAAAGTCCACATTGAGCAGGCCGCCATAACCGGTGTCGCCGTCGGCGATCAGCGGCGTCTTGGTGCCGGACGCGATCTGCCCCACCCGCCCGACCATCTCGGTGTAGCTCGCAAGCCCGGCGTCCGGCAGCCCGAGATGGGACGCCACCACGCCATAGCCGGTCATATAGAGGGCGTCGAACCCCATGCCGTCCGCGATGCGCGCGGAGATCATGTCGAACACGCCCGGCGCCGAAATCAGACCGGGCTGCTTGAAACGGGCAGACAGTTTTTCGCTCATGGGACGTTCCAGACAATGCGCCTCACGCGGCGCGGTGGTGCAAGCGGTGATCGAGCCAAAGCAGGAACGCGCTGGCCGACACGGCGACGATGCCGAGCAGAACGATGGTCGCCATGATGGTCGGCACGTCATGCAAACCGATAGCGTTCATGATGAGGAAGCCGAGCCCGCGCTGCGAGGCGAACATCTCCCCGATGAGAACGCCCAGCAACGTCAGCGAGAAGCCGATGCGCAATCCGGAAACAATCTCCGGCAGCGCGCCCGGAATGACGACCGTCAGCAAGGTCTGGCTGCGCGACAGGCGCAGCACCCGCGCCGTCTTGAAATGGACCGGCGCGAGGTTGCGGACGGCGTTCATCGCAAAGATCGCGATCGGGATGACGCCGTGCAGCGTTCCGAACGCGATCTTGGCGGGCACGCCGAGGCCGAAGATCAGCAGGATCAGCGGATAGAGCGTCACCTTGGGCAGGCTGTAGACCGAGATCAGGATCGGTTCGGCCACCTCCGCGCTGGTGCGGTTGAGGCCGAGACCGAGGCCGATGGCGAGACCGCCCATAATCGCCAGCAGCAGCGCATAGACAAAGGCCCTGCCGGTTTCCGCGGCATGCGGCCAGAAACCCGCGCTGGTCAGCATGCTCCACGCTTTCACCGCCGTACCGGCCGGCGACGTCAACGCGAAAGGCGCCGCCAGATGCATGAGCTGCCAGGCCACGAGACCGGCGGCAATCAACAGCACGATATCGAGGATGCGCTTCATGTCAGCGCCCCCACCGGCGCAACAGCCGGCGTTCGTAGCTGTAGAACAGCGCGTTGACGATGGTCACGAGCACGATGACGAACAGCATCAAGGCGTACATCGTGCCGTTGTCGAAATTGTTGAAGGCGTAGGAGATGGAATAGCCGAGGCCGGACGACGCCATGATGAACTCGGCCGCGATGACGCCGATGAAGCAGTAGGCGATGGCGAGCTTGACGCCGGTGAACAGATACGGGATTGCGCTCGGTAGCTTGATGCGCAGCGCCGCCGCGACCGGCCCCATGTGATAGACGGCGGCGGTGCGCACCAGCACGCGCGGAATGCGATCGAAGCCGTTGAGCGTGGCGATGATCATGGCGACGACGCCGAACAGGAAGCCGATGGCGACGATCGCGCCGCGCCCGAGGCCGAACAGCACGATGAACAAAGGATAGAACGCGAAAAACGGCAGCGCGTAATAGCTTGCCAAGAACGGATCGATGGCCCGGCGCAGGCGCGGCACGGCATGGATCGCCGCGCCGATGGCAAAGCCGCCTGAAACCGACAGCACCAGCGCGATCGCCACGTTGCCGAGTGTCTCGACGATATCGGCGGTGGCCTTGCCTGAGGCGAGCAGCCGCGCCAGGCGCACCGCCATATCCGAAGGCGCAATCAACACACGCGGGCTGATCGCCCCGGTCCGGCACAGCAGCTCGATCGCCAGGACGAAGCCGCCCACGACGAGCAGGCGCAGGAAGCCGACCCTGCTCATGGACCGGTCCCCTGCCGGATGGCTTTCAGTGATTCATCGCGCAGCACCGACCACAACCGCGCAGTGATGTCGCCGAAGGCCGGGTCGGCGGCGATGCGGGAATCCCGCTCGCGCGGCCATCGGGTCTCGACCTCCTCGATGATCCGCCCCGGCCGCGCCGACATGATGCCGATCCGGTCGGACAGCATCGCGGCCTCGTCGAGCGCATGGGTGATCAACAGGACGGTGGCGCCGGTCTCGCGCCAGACCTTGAGGAGTTCGTCGCCCATGATCAGGCGCGTCTGGGCGTCGAGCGCGCCGAACGGCTCGTCGAGCAGGATCATGCGCGGCTGCATCACCAGCGTGCGCGCGATGCAGACACGCTGGCGCATGCCGCCCGACAATTGCGCCGGATAGGCTTTGGCGAAGTCGACAAGACCCATCAGCCGCAATGCGTAGTCGAGCCGGCGTGCGATCTCGGCCGCATCGGCGCCGGCGCGGCGCAGGCCGAAGGCGATATTGTCGGCGACGGTGAGCCAGGAAAAGCTCGCGTCCTCCTGGAACACCACGCCGATGCCGTCGGGAACGCGGCCTTCGATCGGCCGCCCCTCGAACAGCACGTCTCCGGCGGTCGGTCGCGACAGGCCGGCGAGCACGTCGAGCAGGGTCGACTTGCCGCAGCCGGAAGGGCCGATCACCGAATAGAACTCGCCGCGCCGCAAGCGCAGGTCGGTGGCGGCGAGCGCCTGGACGCTCCCCACCCCACCGCTGCCGCCGTAGACGCGGGTGACGCCCCGCATCTCGGCATGCACATCGATCCTGGACGCGTCGCGCGCGGACACGTCCGCCTCCATCACGACCACGCTCACTTCAGGTAGCCCTCGTCGACGATCTTGCTCCAGTCGACCTTGCCGTCGATCTCGCCGACGATCTGCAGCCCCTTCACCATGTGATCCATGGCGTCGTATTCGAAGTCGCCGGCGCTCCAGTATTTCAGCGCGATCAGGTTCTTGACCGCGCCGAGAATGACCTTCTCGTCGGCGCCGTACTGCTTCGCCACGATCTTGGCGGTCTCCTCCGGATTGGCGTAGACGAAGGCGACCGCCTTCTTGCGCGCCTGCACCAGCTTGCGCAACTTGTCCTTATTCGCCTTGGCGTATTCCACCGTCGTCACGCCGACCGTCTGCACCATGGGCGGCAACTCGTCCTTGACGAGAAACACCGGCTTGAACTTGCCGGACACCTTGGACCAGATCGGGTCCATGACCGGCGCGGCGACGACCGCCTTCTGCTCGACCATGGTCAGGCCGCCGCCGATGCCGCCGGCTGCCACTGTCTCGACCTTGATGCCGTGCTTATTGGTCACCATCGTCAGCAGCATGTCGGTGACCGACTTCGGTGACGTGAAGGCGACCTTCTTGCCGGCCAGATCCTTGACCGACGTCACGCCGGAATCCGGCGTCGTGACCCAGAGGATTTCGCCAGCGGTGCGCACGCCGGTGTGGATGATCTTGAGTTCGATGCCCTGTTTCATCGCCGCGAGCGCCGCCGACAGAGCCACCTCACCATAGGGCAGGCTGGAGGCCATCACGTTGCGCATGGTCGTGCCGCCACCCTTGGAGGTGAGCACGCCATCGATGTCGAGCCCGGCTTCCTTGTAATAGCCCTTCTCGATCGCGACCGCGTAAGGCGCGCCGTACATCAGCACACCCCAATGCGTGACCGTGATCTGCTCGGCGAGCGCCGGACGCGGCGCCACGGCCGGCGCCAGCAGCAGCGCAACGGCGATAGCGAACTTGTACACAATGCGCATGGAAGCTCCTCCCTAAACAGCCAACGGCGGTACTATTTCCGCTATTATAGCCATTATTACCACTCTAGATATTGTCCTTGTCCACATAATGTATACAATGACCTAGGCTGTCCAGTGAGAAATACGCTTATGAACAAACCTGAACGCCTGCGGGCGACCGATTTCGCCTACCGCTCGATCCGCGAGGGACTGGCGGCGGGACGCTGGCCGGCCGGCTCGCACCTGCGCGAAACCGAGCTGGCGGCAGAGCTCGGCCTCAGCCGCACGCCGATCCGTGAGGCCCTGCGCAAGCTCGCGAGCGAACAGCTGGTTCAGTTCGAGCCGCATCTCGGGGTGCGCGTGCCCGGCTGGTCGCATCAGGACATGGAAGAGATCTTCGCCTTGCGCGTCGAACTCGAGAGCTACGCGGCAGGACAGGCAGCGCTCCATGCCACTCCGGCACAGGTCGCGGAGCTACGGCTCTTCACCGAGGAGATGGAGAAAGCCGCGTTCGGCGGCCCGGAGCCGGACTACGTCAAGATCACGGAGCTGAACAACCGCTTCCACCGCCTGATCGTGGTCGCGTCGGGCAACCAGCGCCTCAACAATCTCGTCGCCACCCTCATCGAAATTCCGCTCGTCGTTCGCACCTTCGCGCGCTTCGACCGGCACGCCATGGCGCGCAGCGTCGGACATCATTTCGATCTGGTCGAAGCCATCGCCGGCCGCAAAGCCGACTGGGCCGTCGCGGTCATGCGCGCCCATATCCATGCCGGCCGGCAGGTGATGCTAGGCGCCCCGCCGGCGCACGACGCCGATAGTCAGGCGGCCGCCACTGAGGCGCGCAGCACGCCCAGATAACGCTCGACCGAACCCGCAGGCAGCGCGTTCCGCGCCATCAGATTGTTGATGCAATTGGCGGCTAGATCGTACGACGCGTAGCAATGGTGCGCGACCATGCACAAATGCTTGAGCTGCTCGGTGCTCATCTTCTCGGGCTGAGTGAAGTCGCGCACGTAGACGACGTCGGCTTCCAACAGCTGGTTGAGCGACGCATAAGGCCGGCTGGCGTCCTGGAACGGCAGGATCATCCGCTTGTTGATGTTGGCGAACATATGCGGAATGAAGCCGAGCGCCCGCAAGTTGCGGTCGATGTCGCCATACAAGGGCTGGTTCTTGTACAGCGGCATGAACGAGACTTCGGCCTGCACGGCGACGGCCTCGATGAGCCGCGCACTGCCGTTGCGGAAGACGGCAAGCTCATAGCCCTGCACGTCGATCTTCAGAAAATCTAGCGCAGCGATTTCCGTGATGCCGTCGAGCGTGCGCGTCTCGACCGGAATTTGTTCGATCACCTGCCCATACGTCGCAAACCCGGGAAACACGTTGAGCATGCGCGGATCGGGATCGAGCAGGCTGCTCATGCCGCGCGCCGCGCACACCTTCAATATCCCTGGCTTGCCGTCGCCAACCGCGTACGGCAGATAGGTTTCCAGATCGCTCTTCTGTGCATTGAGCGCGGCGAGCCCTTCGGGCTGCGGCTCGAAACCGACCAGCGTGCAAAGCCGCTTCGTCAGCATGGCCTTGTACGGCGGCGCGCCGTCACCCAATAGCGGGTTGGCGCCGATATCGACTGCCGCCGTTAGGCGTTGCGGACGCAGCAAATCGGTTACGAAGTCGGAAGCTGGCGTCATGGCGCGATTGTCCTTCGATCGTTGACCGGCGTGCGGCGCGGCGTCACGCGACGGCGCGCCGGCTGATGCTGTCCGCCGCCCCCCGCCGCTTGCCGGTCCACAGCCGGCTGTCGGGTCCGATCGGATAGGACGCGTCCCATTCCGCGAGTCTGTCTTGATACTGCGCGAGATAGGCCTCGTCGGTCAGCGTCTCGGCGGCCTCGACGTCGAGGTCGACACCGATCTCGTGGTAGATGTCCATGTTGCGCAGATCCGGAACGGGCAAGTCGCCGCGTTTGAAGTCGCTCCACATCTGGCGATAGAGATCTTCGAGGCCGCGCACGAGGCGCGGCGTGTCGAACAGCAGGCACGTATCGCGGCCGGCCGCGAGCTTGGCCTTGATCGCCGCCATCTGCTGCGGATTTTGGGCAAGCTCGACCGCGCGCGCCACATAGTCGTCGGGCGACGATACGATCAGCTCGGGCACGCCGGCCGCCGTCACCAGACTGGCGCAGACGCGCGCGGCAAAACTGCGGCCCGGCAGCGTCAGGATCGGCACGTTCATCCACAGCGAATCCGCGGCGGTCGTGTGCGCGCCGTAAGGCAGGCTGTCGAGGAACAGGTCCGCGAGCGGATAGCGTGCGAGATGGTCCGGGTTCGCCATCTTGTCGGCAAAGATGATGCGGTCCGGCGAGACGCCCTGCTGGGCCGCCGCCTTGCGCAGACGATCATTGGCGTCCGCCGTGCCGGTCAGCAGCCAGAGCACGCTGTCCGGGACGCGGGCGAGCACGGCTATCCAGCGCTGGAACACGCGCGGCGTGGTCTTCTGCGTGCCGTTGAACGAGCAGAACACGAACGCGTCGTCGGGCAGCCCCACTTCCGCGCGCGTCGGACGGCGCTCGGAAACGACGCGCTTGCGATCGTTGGGTTGGTAGCACGGCAGCCGTAGCACCTTCTCGGAATAAAAGAGTTCGTGGCTTTCCGGGATGATCGTCTCGTCGGCGACGATGTAGTGGTGATAAGGCGTGCCCATGGTGCCCGGAAAGCCGAACCAGTTGACCGCGATCGGCGCCGGCCGGCGCGCGAACACCTTGGTGCGGGCATCCTTGGTGTAGCCGTTGAGGTCAATGACGATGTCGATGCCGTCGGCCGCGATCTTCGCCGCCGCCTGATCGTCGTCGAGACCGTTGATGTCGGTCCAATGATCGACCGCCTTCATGATGCGCTGCTGGGTCGCATCGGTGCGGTTGATGCCGCAATAATACGCGAAGATCTCGAAATTCTTGCGGTCATGCAGCTCCATGACATCGGTCATGGCGAAGCCCACGGCATGATCGCGCAGGTCGGACGACACATAGCCGATGCGTAGCTTGTGCGGCTCGCGCCGGCTCGCCGCCGACTGCGTGACGACCTTCGGCATGCCGATCGATTTCCTGGCGTAGGTGTAGGCCTTGGCCAGTTGGAACAGGGGCTCGTCCGCAAGGCAGGCGAGCGACAGCGACGACACGCCGCTCTGCAGGTCCTTGCGGGTGACGCGTTCCCAGGGCTCGATCGCCGGCCACTTGCCCTGCCGTTGCCGCAGCGAGATCCAGTGCTGCAGGGCCTCGAGCTGATGCACGTTGATGTCGAGGCTCTGCTTGAGCGCGTCCTCGGCGGCACTGTCGCTGTTGGCGGCTTCCAGCACGCGGCCGATCTGCTGCAGCGCCGTGATCTTGTGCGTGACCGCCTCGCCATTGACGGCGGGGAGTTTGTTGACCAGCGCCAGCCACTGGCCGACGGCCTGGCCGCCCTGCCCGCTGTCTTCCAGCGCGCGGCCGAGGTTGATGTAGGGCGGATAGAAATCCGGCTTCTGCCGGATGCTCTCGCGCAGCGCATTGATGGCACCGACGTGGTCGCGAACGTCCATCAGCGCGACGCCGTAATTGTAATAGGCGGCGTAGTGCAGCGCGTCATCGCCGTTATAGGCAAGCCAGATGCGGTAAAGATCGAGCACGGCCTGCTTCTGGCCTGCCTCGCCCAGCGTGGCGGCGGCTTTGAACAGATCGACGACCGAGAGCTGGCGTGAGGTCGCTCGCGTGACCGATTCATTATAGAGCTGGGTGGCGGCTGTCAGTCCGATCGGCTGGCTCATGATCGCGTCCTATATGCGTTGAAGGTGCGACACTCCGGGCCGGCTCCTGATCGGAACCCACCCCGGATACGCAGAACTCTACGCGGTACAGCACGCTTACACGGTCAGTCCGGGGCCGGCCGGACGCCCAGTTCATCAGGTCAGCAAGGTCACCAAGGCGTTCGCCTGGGTGGAAGACATCGCGGCGATCTGGGTACTTGTAAACGAGTTGCCCTGAGTCGTGCTCAAAGCGTTGATCTCGGCCACCGTGATACCGGCGATCGCGGCCACGCTGAGCGCGGGCACGCCCGTCGTGCTCGTCAGCGCGGTGAAGTTGGTCGTCGACATGCCCGCAACCTGCGTACTGGTCAAGGCACCCGCCTGCGTCGTGGTGAAGGCGGCGATTTCGGTGGTGGTCAGGACGTTGACCTGGGCCACCGTCATCCCGCTGACCTGGGTTGCGTTCAGGGCGGCAACCTGCGTGGTGGTCAGGTTGGTAATCGCCGTCGTGTTGAGCCCGGTCACCTGGTTGGCATGCAGCTCGTCGATATCGAGCGCGTTAAGGCTGGCGGTCGACAAGGCGTTGAGCTGGGTCCAGCTCAAGCCCTGCACCTGCGTGGTCGACAGCGCCGTCACCTGCGTCGTGGTCAGGTTGTTGAGCACCGTGGTGGTCAGGCTGCCCAACTGGGCCGCCGTCAGCGCGTTGGCCTGCGTCGTGGTCAGGCCCTGCAGCTCGGTCGAGGTCAAGGCGCCGATCTGCGACGACGTCAGGCGGGCCACCTGGGTCGAGGTCAAGCCGCTGACCTGGGTCGTCGTCAGGTTAGTGACCGCCGTGGTGCTGAGGCCGGCGACCTGCGTGGTCGACAGCTCACCGATGTCGAGGGCGTCGAGGTT
>CAYJPU010000087.1:0-13007 GCA_964372105.1 uncultured Undibacter sp. | reverse complement strand
GATCGACCCTCCCCCTTTCAGGGGGAGGGATGGAGCCCGCCGCAAATTCGCGCTTTCAACTTCGGACGGATCATCGGAAACCTTCTTCGTGCAACTCGCCGTCAACATCATCGTCCTCGCATCGATCTACGCGCTGATCGCCTGCGGCTACGTGCTGATCTACCGCGTCAGCCGGGTGCTCAACCTCGCGCACGGCGAATTGATGATGCTCGGGGCCTACATGGTGCTGGCGACGGCGTCGCTGTTTTCCGGCCATCCGGTAATGGCGCTCGCCGCCGCCGTCTTGCTCAGTTTGGTCGTCGGCGTGCTGGTCTATGTTTTCCTGATGCGCAAGATGACCGGTGAGATGGTGCTGGCCGCGATCCTCACCACCGTCGCGCTCGGCATTCTCATCCGCGGCCTGGTCGTGCTGGTGTGGTCGGCGCAGCAGCAATATCCGGCGCAGGCGCTGGCGCTGCCCAATCCGTCGATCGTGCTGCCCGGCGGCGGCCATATCTCGATGTGGTCGGCGGTGCTGGTCGGCACCAACCTCGTCGTCTACGGCGCGTTGTTCGGCTTCCTGCGCTTCGGCCGCTGGGGCATGCGCATGCGCGCGGCCGGGCAGAATCCGCTGCTGGCGGCGCAACGCGGCATCAACCTGCACGGCGTCTACGCGCTGGCCTGGAGCCTGTCGACCTTGACCGGCGCGCTCGCCGGCATCCTGATGGCGCTCGATTCCGGGCTGACCGCCACCATGCCGGTGATCGGGCTCAAGGCGTTTCCGGCCGCGCTGGTCGGCGGGCTCGACAGCCTCGTCGGCGCGCTGATCGGCGCGCTGATCGTGGCCGGCGCCGAAGTGCTGCTCATCTATTACGTCGATCCGCTGCTGTCCGACGTGGTGCCGTTCCTGGTGCTGGTGGCGATGCTGGTCGTGCGGCCCTGGGGCCTGTTCGGCACGCGCGAGGAACTCGACCGTGTTTAGGCCCCTGCCCCGCGCCAGCGGCTATTTCCGCACCGATTACGCGCAGGAGCTGTCGCTGCTGCAGACGCGCGGCGAACGCATCAGCCTGGCCGTGTTCGCAGCTGTGCTGATGGCCGTGCCGTTCACCGCCTCGCCGTTCATGCTCGACCTCGCCTGCCAAGTGCTCCTGGCGGCGATCGGCGCCTTGTCGCTGATGCTGCTCACCGGCTACGCCGGGCAGATCTCGCTCGGCCATGCCGGCCTGATGGCGGCCGGCGCCTTCACCACCGGCATCCTGTCGCGTGAGATCAACGCGCCGTTCTGGCTGACGCTGCCGGCCTCGGCGCTGACCGGCATCGTGCTCGGCCTCGTCTTCGGCCTGCCGTCGCTGCGGCTGCGCGGGCTTTATCTCGCCGTCAGCACCCTGGCGCTGCACTTCATCGTCATCTATCTCGGCGGCGAATACGAAACCAAGCGCGGCTTCTCGACCGGCATCATGGTCGAGAAACCCGTGATCCCCGGGCTGAACCTGAACGACGGCCGCGTCTGGTATTTCATTCTGCTCGCCTTCGCCGCCGGCACGCTGCTGATCTGCATCAACCTGCTGCGCAGCCGCAGCGGCCGCGCCTGGCGCGCCATCCACGCCAAGGAAACCGTCGCGGAAGCGCTCGGCATCGGCGTTGCCGGCTACAAGCTCTTGGCCTTCGTGATCTCCTCCAGCATGACGGCGGTGGCCGGCTGCCTGTTCGCCTACTACCGCGGCTTCGTCTCGATCGAGGCCTTTGACCTGTTTTTGTCGATCCAGTACGTCGCCATGATCATCATCGGCGGCATGGGCTCGCTGTTGGGCGCGCTGCTGGGGGCGGCCTTCGTCACCATCTTCCCTTACGCCATCGAGGCGCTGCTCAAGCTCTTGCCGAACGTGCAGAAGCTCGCCGGCGACATCTTCGCGGTCAACTACGCCTCGTTCGGCGTGGTGATGATCCTGTTCCTGGTGATGGAGCCGCTCGGGCTGGTCGGCATCTGGCGGCGGCTGCAGAACTACTTTTTGCTCTGGCCGTTCAAGCAGAAGCCGCTGGCGGGGTCGCGCAAATGACCGCGCCGCTCCTGCACGTCGAGAAGATCGAGGTCGTCTACAAGCGCGTCATCACCGCCGTACAGGGCGTGACGCTGGCGGTGCCGGACAAGCAGATCGTGGCGCTGCTCGGCACCAACGGCGCCGGCAAGTCGACGACGCTGCGCGCCATTTCCGGCTTCCTCGGCATCGATGACGCCCGCGTCACCGAAGGCACCGTCACCTTCATGGGCGCGCGGCTGGAGAACCGGCCGCCGCACGAGATCGCCGGCCGCGGCGTGGTGCTGGTGCCGGAGCGCGAGAAGGTGTTTCCCAACCTCACCGTCGCCGAAAACCTGATCGCGCCGGTGTCGCGCACCGGCAGCGCGGCCGAGCAGCGGCGGCAGGAGGAGATCGTCTTCCACTTCTTTCCCCGGCTGGCCGAATTGCGCCAGCGTATCGGCGGGCTGCTGTCGGGCGGCGAACGGCAAATGCTGGCGATTGCCGCCGCGCTGATGTGCCGGCCGCGACTGCTGCTGATCGACGAATTGTCGCTCGGCCTGGCGCCGGTCGTGGTCGGCGAATTGGCCCGGCGGCTGATTGCGATCCGCGACGAGCTCGGCATCGCCATCCTGCTGGTCGAGCAGAGCGCCGCGACGGCGTTGGAGATCGCCGACTACGCCTATGTGATGGAAAACGGCCGCATCGTGCTCGACGGCGACCGCGAGCGGCTCAAAGGCCATCAGGACGTGCAGGAGTTCTACCTCGGCCAATCCGGCGGCACGGGCGGCGAGCGCCGCTCCTACCGCGACGTCAAGCAGTACCGGCGGTCGCGGAGGTGGTATGGCTGATCTTGCAGTCGAAAACCTGAGCCTGCGCTTCGGCGGCCTGACGGTGCTGGACAACGTCTCGATCGCGGTCGAGCCCGGCGAGCTGCTGGCACTGATCGGCCCGAACGGCGCCGGCAAGACCAGCGTGCTCAATTGCATCAGCGGCATCTATCGCGGCAGCGGCGCCATCCGCTTTCGCGGCACCGACATCGCCGGCCGGGCGCCGCACGAGATCGCCCGCCTCGGCGTCGCGCGCACGTTCCAGCACGGCGAATTGTTCGCGCAGATGAGCGTGCTGGAGAATCTGCTGACCGGGCGGCACGCGCGCATCGCCACCAACCCGATCGCCGAAATGCTGTTTCTGCCGAGCGTGCGGCGCGCCGAGGTCGCGCACCGCAAGGCGGTCGAGCGCATCATCGACGTCGTCGAGCTGGAGCGCTACCGGCACGCCCCGGTGGGCGCGCTGCCTTTCGGCGTGCAGAAGGTCGTCGGATTTGCGCGTGCGCTGGCGCTCGAGCCGGCGGTCATGCTGATGGACGAGCCGTCGGCCGGGTTGAACCGCGAGGAGCGTGAGGACCTGGCGCGCTTCATTTTGCGCATCAAGCACGAACTGAATATGTCGATCATCTGGATCGAGCACGACATGCAGATGATCGCCGACCTGGCCGACCGCATCCACGTGCTCGATTACGGCCGCACCATCGCCGAGGGCGCGCCGCTCGACGTGCTGAACGACCCGAACGTGCTGGCGGCCTATCTCGGCACGGCGCCCCAAAGCGGCGCCGCGACAGCGTAACGGCCGAGGTTCAGCGCTTGTTGGCGATCCGGCGGAAGCCGACCGGATCGAGGATGGTGAGCGAACGCTCGCTGATCTTGATCAGGCCGTTGCGGCGAAACTCCGACAGCACCTTGCTGACGTGCACGGGGGTAAGGCCGGTCGCGTCCGCGATGTGATGCTGACGCAGCGGGAATTCCAGCTCCAACGGGTCGCCGTGCACCATGTTGCGCTTCACGAGCCGGTCGACCAGATTCAGGATCAGGCGCGCGATGCGCTCGTCGGCGGTGCGGCGCCCGAGATCGACGATCAACTGGTCGGCGCGCGACTTTTCCTCGATCCAGGCCTTCGACAGCTTCTCTATCAGGTCCGGATGCTTGAACAGGATATCCTTCAGCTCCGAACGCTTGAAGCTGCGATACCGGACGTCCGTCACGGCCTCGACGAAGCAATGCGGCCGCGCCTCGAACAGCAGCGCGGTCGAAACGACGTCGCCCGGCAGCAGGAACGACAGAATCTGGCGGCTGCCGTCGGACAGCATGATGGCCGAGGCGGCCCAGCCGGTGCAGATGATCGGGACCGCATCGTGCATATCCTGCTCGCGGCAGATGATCCGCCGCGCGGGCACCATGAGTTCGGCTTGGCTTATGTCGTAGGGCTTGGGGCGCGAGAAAGCCCACGCCGCTTCTGAAATGGCTTGGCAGATGTTCAGGTCGAAAGCCGGGCAGGCCGAGCACGAAAGTTGCGCGGGGCTGGCCTTCTTCTCTAGTTCCTCAATGCCGATCTGAGCATTCATGAATGCAGCTTTCGAGCTTGCGTTTTCGTTTTGACACGGAACAAACAAGCGTCGGTGAAGATTAAGCGTTACACACCCATTCGCCGTTGCAAATACGAATCGCTATACACATCAATATTTCATCATCTACATTTTACAAATAGAATTTGGCGATGAAAAAAGAAGGCTAAACGTGTGTAAAAATGAAGATTCACTTTACGCGCGAGCACGACACGCACGAATCGCTCTATGTGTACGAAAATAAGTCAGTTCGAAATTCCGTAAAGCGGTCTTGCGGCATTCAATGATGTAAATCTACTTTACCAATTCGGCGAAAGTTTCAGATACATGATCGTGTCTAGACGTTTCTGCGTGCGCCTCGTTCCGAAAACCTGCAATTCGCAATGAATTTTTCGAACATCGTCTCACGCCGTGCGACCGGTCATCAGGCCATGATTGCCCCGACGCAATCAGGACGCTCACGCGCGGTGTCTGGGTAACTGTAATTGCTTATCTCAATACCGATCGCATGCAGATCAGTAATGCAGCATTGCGTTTCCGGTCGTCGCGCTGCTCACCACGCTCACGGGACATGCACTCAATCTGACGGCGCGGTGCGTCGATACGTCTGCTGTTGGACGCGGCCGGAGCGCGCCGCGTGTTATGCGAGCTTCTTGCCCTAGTTTAAGGTAAATTTTCTGGGCGCTTCTTAGCGAATCGTATGAATTCGGCTTGACTCGCGCTTGGTCCCGCTTCGCGACCGTGAAATTACGGATGCTCCGTTCTCCGCGTGCGCGTTGAGATCCGGCGTTGTGCACACTGGCGTACCGTGCAAGCTGTAACCGCTTCGCGACGTGACTGTTCAGATCGTTCGCCGGGCGTTGCGTCCGACATGTGAAGGCCCCGGCAGAAGGCCGCGTAAGCCGCGTGCATCGATTACGAGGCCCGACGCCCCAGGGACAACATGACTCGCCCTACGATCAATCTCCGCGACCTGGTGGTCCTTATCGCCGATCCCAGCCCCTATCTCTCGATGATCGCGCACAGCATTCTGCGCGGCTTCGGGACGAGCAAGGTACTGGAAGTCCGGAATGCGATGGGCGTCGTCCAGACGTTGAGCGGCCAGAAAATCGACATCCTGCTCGTCGACGCGCAGCTGCCGCCGCACGGCGGGCTTTCGCTCACGCGCGCCATCCGCCGCAAGGTGGATAACGAAAACCGCATGATTCCGATCCTGATCATGAGCAGCGATACGCGCGAGACCACCGTCAAGCAGGCGCGCGACGCCGGCGCCAACATGGTGATCGCCAAGCCGATGTCGCCGGCGAGCCTCTACGACCGGCTGGCCTGGATCGCGCTGACGCCGCGGCAGTTCGTCGATGCCCCGACCTATTTCGGGCCCGACCGGCGCTTCAAGATCGAGGGCTTTCCAGGCGGTGTCGGCCGCCGCAAAGGCGACCATCTCCTGGATGTCGCCGCGGAGGCCGGACCCGCACTGGCGCAGGACGACATCGACAATCTGTTCAGTGCCGCACGACTGGGGAAAGACTGATGGCGGAGAGTGGCGATCGAGAGGCGCGCGTTTTCAGCGTCGAGACACGCTTCCAAAAGATGGCCCGCAGGCCCGGCGGCATGCCGCGCGATCAGGCCATCGAAAAGGCGGCGGCCAAGATCGAAGAAATCAAGCCCGGATTCGACGACTGGCTGATCCAGGAGCTCAAGATCCTGGCGGACGCCATCGACAGCGCCAAGACGGAAAATCCGCCGGAAGACTGGGTCGAGCGCGCCAACATGCAAAGCCGCCAGGTGCGCGACGCCGGCACCACCATGGGCTCCGAGCTGATGACCTTCATCGCCAACTCGCTTTGCGAGGTTCTGGACGCGATCGCGGCCGGGGCGGAATGCAACATGGAGTCGGTCGCCTGCCACCTCGACGCGCTGTACCTGGCGCGGCAGCAGCGCTTCCGCAACCTGACGCCGGAACAGGTGCCCGAACTGACCAGCGGCCTGCGCCGGCTCGCCGAGGTCGGCAACACATCGCCGAATTGAGCCCGTTCGCCGCGCGGGCGCGCCGGTCTAGAAGACCGCTTCCTCGGACACTTTCGAGGCCGACAGATCGAGCATGAGGCTGCGCAGATGGCGGCCCAGCCGATCCTTGAGATCGGCAACCGAAACCACCGCCAGCACTTCGTCGCCGGCCTCGCTCTCCGGATCGGCGCTAATCGGGCCTGCCGCCAGCGACATGGCGGAGAGCTTCGTCAGCACTTCGCTCAACGTCGCGAACTCCTGCTGCAGGCGGTCGAAGTCCTGCAACGCCACCACCAGTTCGCGGTCGGCCCGGCCGGTCCGCGTCACGGTGATATCGGTGACGCGCGCGACAGTCTCTTCGAAGCCGGCCACGGTTTCGCGAAGCACGACCGCGATCGCCGCGACGAACGTCTTGATCTCATCGGCCGGCGGCACTCCGGTGTCCGGTTCAAGAGCGTCTGCTATGGCAAACTCAAGACTGGCCGGCACACCACTCACGATAGACGCCCCACCACCTGCTCGATCTTGGTCCGCAGAATGTCGGCGGTGAACGGCTTCACGACGTAGTTGTTGGCACCGGCCTGCGCGGCCTTGACCACCAGCTCGCGGTCGCCGCGTCCGGTCACCAGAATGAACGGCACCTTGCGCGAGGTGGGATGAGCACGGACAGCATGCAGAAACTCCATACCATCCATCTCCGGCATATTGTAGTCGGAAATGATCAGGTCGAGCGGCTGCAACGACGTCGTGTCGATGGCCTTTACGCCATTTTCGGCCTCGTGAATGTGGCGGACCCCGATCTGTTCCAGGGATATCCGCGTCATTTGTCGGACGCTGTTCTGATCGTCGACAATGAGTACTTTAAGGGCTGCTGCGATCGGCATTACTACTACTCCTCATTTAAGCCCTCTCGCTTCTGCGGGAGGGGTACGCACGTGGTCTTTCACGCCGCGGCCGGCTCGCTGGCGCGAGGACGGACAGGCGTGAACGAAGATGTCTGGCTGACGGCGATCTCCGACAGTTTCTCGACGTCGAGAATAAGGGCGACGCGGCCGTTGCCGAGGATGGTGGCGCCGGCCACGCCGGGCACGGCGCCGTAGCTTTCCTCCATGCTCTTGACCACCACCTGCTGGTGACCGCAGAGCTCGTCGACGATGATGCCGAGAAGCGACCCGTCGCCGGCGTCGGCGATGATCACGACGCGCTCGTCGCTGTCGATCATGCCCGATTCCATGCTGAGCAGGTCGCTGAGGTGCACGACCGGCACGAGATTGCCGCGCAGCTGAAGCAGGCCGCGGCCGCCGATCAGGTTGTGAATGTCGGACCGCGACGGCCGCAGACATTCGACAATGGCCGACATCGGCAGGACGTAGGTCTCCCGGGTGACCTTGATGACCATGCCGTCCATGACGGCGAGCGTCAGCGGCAGCGCGAGCTGAAGCGTCATGCCGCGTCCGCGTTCCGACTTGAGCGTGATGCGGCCGCCGACGTCCTGAATGTTGCGGCGCACGACATCCATGCCGACGCCGCGTCCCGAAATGTCGGAGACCGTGCTCGCGGTCGAGAAGCCGGGCAGGAAGATCAGGTTGGTGATCTCGTCCTCGCTGAGGATCGCGTCCTGGCTGACGAGGCCCTTTTCACGGGCCTTCTTGAGCACGCGCTCGGGATCGATGCCGGCGCCGTCGTCCCTGACTTCGACCACGATACGGCCGCCACGATGCTCGGCCATCAGGCGGATGGTGCCCTCGTCCGACTTGCCCGCGGCATGGCGCGCCTCCGGCGACTCGATGCCGTGATCGATCGAGTTGCGGATGATATGGGTGAGCGGATCGCCGAGCCGCTCGATGATCGAACGATCGACTTCGGTGTTCTCGCCGTGCATTTCCAGGCGGACTTTCTTGCCGGTCTTGGTGGCGAGTTCGCGCACCAGCCGGGGCATGCGCTGGAAGACCGCGCCGATCGCCTGCGCGCGCATCGACATCACGCTGTCTTTGAGCTCGCGCGTGTGGTGAATGACCTCTTCGAGGATCTGGGTCAGGCGGCTGCTGGTGTCCTCCGGCAGGCCGTGAACGATCTGGCCGAGCATGGCTTGGGCGATGACGAGCTCACCCACCATGTTGACGACACGGTCGATCTTCTCGACCTCGACGCGCATGGTGGTCGCGGCCGCCTTCGCCGCGGCGGGACGGGCCTCAGCGGCGGGAGGCTCGGGCGCCGGCGCGGGAACGAGGCTCGGCGCCTGAAGCGTCGGCAATTCCGGCGCGGCGGCTGCAACCGCATCGGCAGGCTCGGTATCGGCAGGCTCGGCGGCCGGCATGGCCTCCGGCGTCGGCGCCGGCTGTTCCAGTGCGATTTCGATATCGCAATCGCCGGTGACGAACTCGAACACCTCGTCGATCTGCGCGCGCGTGGCCGCCGTACGCAGCGTGCCGGACCAGCCGATATACGGGCGGTCGTGCTCGATCTCGTTGAGGTGCGGCAGACGGCCGACATCGGCGACCAGGTCGAGCTCGCCCAGCTTTTGAAGCTCGCGAATGATGAACAGCGGCTCGTTGGCGCGGCGCAGCATCTCGATCTGCGGCCGGAACGCGATGCGGTAGGTCTGCCGGCCGTCGCCGGCCTCGGCCGGCGCTTCGGCCGGCGCGTCGTCCATCGCGTCGGCCATGATGGGCATGAAATCGAGCCCCTCGAAGTCGCCGGCGGGCTCGCCGTCGTCTTGCTCGTCGCCCGGCGCCTTGCCGAGCAGGCTGTCGAGCGCGGCGCGGGATTCGCTGCCGTAGTTAGGGGGAATGGCCTCGCCGGCCCGCGACATCGCGATCAGGTCGGTCAGAACGTCGTTGGCCGGCAGCAGCACGTCGACGATTTCGGGCGTGGCCGCCATCGAGCCGCTGCGCATCGCGTCCAGCACGGTCTCGAACACATGGGCGAACCCGACAAGGCTGTCGAAGCCGAAAATTCCGGCGCCGCCCTTGACCGAATGAACCGAGCGGAACACGGCGTTGATCGTGTCGTCGGAGCCGTGTCCCTGGCGAATGTCGGTGAGGCCGCCCTCGATCTGCTGCAGCGCCTCGCTGCATTCGTCGAAGAACGTGTTCTTGAGCTGGTCCAGAGTTGTCATGGCAGCGTTGTCCTTCGCCCTAGTGCTAGGGAGCGACCTTGTTGATGGTGGCGACCAGCTGTTCCGGATCGAACGGCTTGACCATCCATCCGGTCGCGCCAGCGTCACGCGCGAGGTTCCGCTTGGGACCGTCGCTTTCGGTCGTCAGCACGAGGATGGGCGTGTTCTTGTGCTCGGGCACGCTGCGCATGTGGCGAATGACTCCGTAGCCGTCCATCTTCGGCATGTTGATGTCGGTGATCACCACGTCGAACTGCTCCTTGCCGAGAATATCGACGCCGTCCTGGCCGTCGACGGCCTGGTGCACGTCGAAGCCGGCATCCAGAAGCGTGAACCTGAGCATGTCGCGAATGGTCTTTGAATCGTCGATGGTGAGAATGCGCTTGGACATCGGAGCCTCTTCCGTCGGAAGGTCGGACGGCACGCTGGCGTGGTCGGCGATCGTTTCCTCCGCCGCCAGGTCGATCGCGATGTGTTCATCGGCGACGCAATGGGCGCTGACGTCGAGGCCGAGATCCGCGAACGCATCGAGAAACTCTTGCGACGGACGCTGGATCGTGACTTCCGCCTGGCTCGACAGCGCCGCCATGATGACCTGGGCGCACGGCAGCGTCAGCGTAACGACGTCAGCCGCGTCCAGGCGCACCTGCGGCGCCGACTGCACGGCTTCACGCAACGTTCCGAGAAAGCCTTCGGCGGCGGCGAAATCGAGCGTCGACGGCAGCTTGATCAGCGGCATCTGCGTGCTGTCCGGCGCAGCTGTCATGGCTTGTCCCTCCGCGTTTCCAGGATCCGCGTTCATGCCGCACCGGCCGCATGGTGCGGGCGCGCGCCGACGTGCGCGACGTGGCCCTCATAGGCGTCGAGAATGGCGTCGGCCATGCGCGCCAACGGGTACTGACGCATCACGGCGCCGCGCTCGAAGGCGGCGCGCGGCATGCCGTAGATCAGCGACGATTCCGCGTCCTGGCCGAGCGTCTGCACGCCGGCCTTGCGCAGTTCGCCCATGCCTTCGGCGCCGTCCTTGCCCATGCCGGTCAGGATGACGCCGACGGCGACCGCAACCGCCGCTTCGGCGGCCGAGCGGAACAGCACGTCCACGGAAGGCCGATGCCCCGATACCGGCGGCCCGTCGGTCAGCACGCAGATGTTGCGGCCGCTGCGGCGGCCGAGGGTGAGGTGGTGCGAGCCAGGCGCGATATAGGCATGGCCCGGCACGATCGGCTCGTCATGCACGGCTTCCGAGACGGCCATCGGACATTCCCGGTTGAGCCGTTCCGCGAAGGCCGCGGTGAAACGCGGCGGCATGTGCTGGGTGATCAGGATCGGCGGGCAATCCGGCGGCAGGCCCATCAGCACGATCTTGAGGGCTTCGACACCGCCGGTGGACGCACCGATGACGACCAGCCGATCGTTCGACGCGCGGGCGCCGGCCGGACGGGCGACGCGCTCAACCTTGGCATGGTGGGCGTGGCGCACGCCGACGCGTGTCCGCGCCGCAGCTTTCACCTTGGTCTGCAGTTCGAGCGCGAAGGTTTCCTTGACGCTGCCGATGTCGCCGGTCGGCTTGGCGACGAAATCGACCGCGCCGATCTCGAGCGCCTCCAGCGTGACTTCGGCGCCGGCCTGCGTCATGGTCGAGACCATCACCACGGGTGTCGGCCGCAAGGTCATGATCTTGCGCAAAAAGGTGAGGCCGTCCATGCGCGGCATCTCGACGTCGAGCGTCACGACGTCCGGATTGAGCGCCTTGATGCGCTCGCGGGCGACGTGCGGGTCCGGCGCCGTGCCGACGACCTCGATCTCCGGGTCCGCCGACAGCAGCGTCGACAACAGTTGCCGCATGACCGCGGAGTCGTCGACGACCAGAACCCGGATCTTCGTGTTTGTTCGCATCATGGAGTGTCACCAAAAAGCTGGATTTCGCCCGTGGTCTTCTGAGACAGAAGCCGGTTGCCATAATCGCGTTCTTCGCGACTGACGGTGTAGGTGTCGACGACGCCGAGCAGCTTGCGCACGACACGGCCGGTCGACGGGTAGTAGTGGATGCGCCGGGGCAGCGAGCCGCCGAGATCCTGCGCGGCGCAACGGAGACCTTCGTCCGCCAGATAGCGCATGACGAACGCGGCATTGTCGCTGCCGACGGCATTGGAGGTATCGGTGACGTTACCGCCGCCGAACACCTTGATCTCCATGCGGTTGCGGTCGCAGCCGGCCTTGATCAGCTCGTTGATGAGCTTCTCCATGGCGAAGTTGCCGAACCGGGTCGAGCGCGAGTCGTCGCCCCAGTTACCGGTTTTGTGGGACGGCAGCATGAAGTGGTTCATGCCGCCGATCTTTGCGATGGGATCGCGAATGCACGCCGCCACGCACGAGCCCAGGACCGTGACCAGCACTTCGTCTGGCTTCTTGGTGACGTAGTATTCACCAGGAAATATCTTGACCATCCATGCCGAAGCCTGCGCGTCAAAAATTCGCCGTCCGCTGACGGCTTGCACGCACGAATCGGTTTGGACGCTCGTCCGTGACTGCGCGAGACCGACGGTCACCCATTCCTCCGATAGATCGTACGGCCGGCGGCGCTTAGCTGAGGATGAGTGCCCGAGAGCGATTCCGAATGGCCGATGTAGAGCCAGCCGCCCGGCTTGATCTGGTTGGCAAAGCGTTCGATCAGGTTGGACTTGGTCGGCCCGTCGAAATAGATCATGACGTTGCGGCAGAAGATGGCGTCGAACTGGCCGCGCATCGGCCAGCGCTCCATCAAGTTGAGACGCCGGAACGTGATAGTCGACCGGACGTCGTCGTCGACCAGCACCACTTCCTTGCCGCCGACCACCTCCGATTTGAAGAAGGACTGGTACGGCTTCGGCACGTCGTTGACCGCGTTGGACGCAAACTCGCCGCGCGCCGCCTTGGCCAAGATCTCGGTGTCGATATCGGTCGCCAGGATCTTGACGTCGTGGTTCTGGATGTTGCGCAGCTCGCGCTTCAAGACGACGGCGATCGTGTAGGGCTCCTCGCCGCTCGAACAACCCGCCGACCAGATGCGCAGGCCGCCGCCGCGCGCGCTCTGCGCGAACGGTACCGCCACGCGCGAACGGAAGTGGTCGAAATGGTGATCCTCGCGGAAGAACTTGGTGTGGTTCGTCGAGATCGAGTTGATGAAGTTCTCGATCTCGCGCTCGTCGTTGGCCACCAGTTCGCGGTAGTCGCGAAAGGTTTCGAGCTGGAGCGTGCGAAGCCGCCGCGACAGCCGGCTGTAGACCAGGTTGCGCTTGCTGTCGGAGAGGGCGATGCCCGCATGGTCGTATGCGAGCTTCGCCAACACTTTGAAGTCGTCGTCCGAGAACGAGAACTCACGAAGGGGGGCGGCTGCTTCGTTCTGGCCGATCACCGCGGCCGCCCCGTATCGGTTCGTCGACATTAAAAGTCTTTCCACTCAGAATCGGCGTCGAGGGCGGTCGCCAGCGCGGTCTGCATGCGGCCG
>CAYJPU010000086.1:0-13057 GCA_964372105.1 uncultured Undibacter sp. | reverse complement strand
GGCGGGCACTACTCGACAAGCCTCGATGTCGCGAGGCGTCGAGGCCCGTGGGTCCGAGCACCTGGTTTGCGCACACCGCGTAAACTTGTGTGCGCCTGGACCTTTGGCGTTCCGCGCGCCCTCACTTTTTGAGGTGCCGCGCCTCAAGTCAGGAGACGGCGAACCCGGCGCCGCCAACAATACGGGCGGCGGAGCTATGGTGCTTTCTTATCCCTCCCCTGAAAGGGGAGGGTGGCGAGCGAAGCGAGCCGGGTGGGGTCACATTCGAAATTGAGCACGGCCCCCACCCGCCGCCTGCGGCGGCACCCTCCCCCGCAAGCGGGGGAGGGATAAGAAAGAGGCGCTGTTTGAACTTTGAATCGGAAAGGTAAAGTGCGCGGTGCGCTACACATCCACGCCCCCTACCCCGCCTTGCACTCGCGCGTCGTCTGCGCCGAGCCGCCGGCCATCTTCACCCGCAGCTTCCACTGTTTGGTGGCGGCTTTGCCCTTCGAGGCCGGCGCCAGCGCCAGCCGGCCATGACCTTGGGCCGCGCCCTTGGCGCTGGTGACGTAGGCGAACACGCGGCAGGTGATGCGCGCCTCGCACCGGTTGGTGAGCGCGATCGCCATGAAGATGCGGCGGCCGTCGCGCAGCCAGCCGGTCTCCTGCTTGATGCAGGCCGATTGCCCGGTGGTGCCGGGCTCGGGTCTCGGCGGCCGCTGCTGGCCCGGCGCGTCCTCGGCGCGGGCCAGCGTGGTGAGCGCGAGGGTGAGCAGCAGCGCGCCCACAGAGACGCGCGTGCTGCGCAAGGTCCGCTCATTGGCCCGCTCACTCATGCGGCAGCACCTTGAACGGCTGCTTGTACGGCTCGACGCGCAGCGAAGTGTTGGCCAGCACGCCGATCTTGGCGCGCGGCGCCACGAAGCGGTCGCCGTCCTTCTGCGTCACGGCGTATTGCCACAGCGTCAGCGAGCCCTTGGCCGCGATCGCCTTGGCGATGGCGCCGGCGTCGCCGCCCAGCTCCTTCAGCTCGGCGTCGTTGAGGCCGACGATGACCTCGTCCTTGACGGTGACGATCTTGAACAGCGTCTCGGCCGACGCAGGCAGAGCCGACAACAACACGCCGGCGAGCACGGCGCCGGCGACACACTTGGATGCGAACATGGGAAGCCCCCTTTTAAGTGACGATCTCGATAGTCCTTGGTCGCACCGCGCGGCCTCAAGGTTCAAGGCCGCAGCATCAAACCGGCCGCACTTTTTTTCGGGCAAGCGCTGCCCCTTGCCAATATCGCATGTTGGCGCGCCTTTCCATTGACGGGGCAGCCTGTATCTGGCATCTGCGCCCTCTTACGTGGACTGAAAAGAACCTATGGCACCTAGACCTTTCCGCCTCGGCCGCGCGCTCACCGGCCTGGGCCTGTTCGCCACCCGCCCGATCAAGAAGCGCGTGCGCATCGCCGAATACAAAGGCCCGCGGCTCAACGTCGAGCGAGCCCTGAAGGCCGAAGCGAGCGGCAACCGCTATCTGTTCGAGGTCAACGGCCGCTGGACCATCGACGGCAAGGCGCGCGGCAACATCGCGCGCTATTTCAACCACTCCTGCAATCCGAACACCGACAGCACCATCCGCAACGGCCGGGTCTTCATCTTCACGCTGCGCAACATCAAGCCCGGCGAGGAGCTGACCTACAACTACGGCATCGACTACCTGAAGAACGTCATCGGCAAGTCGAACTGCCGGTGCCCCCGCTGCCGCAAGCGCCGCGCCAAGCGCGCCCGCGAGTTGCGCGCGGTCCACCTGCGCAAGGCCGCGCGGGCGGCGCGTGTCAAAACCGGGGCCAAGACTAAGACCAAGTCAAAGACAACGTCCGCGGCCAAGCGCCGGGCGGCGGCGCGTTAGGGCAGCCCGCCATGGCCAAAGCGCCAAAGCCCTACCGCGTCGGCCGCGCCCGCACGGGGCTCGGCTTGTTCGCCACCGCGCCGATCAAGAAGCGCGCGCTGGTGGTCGAATACACCGGCCGCCGCATCCCGACCGTCCGCGCCCAGGAGATCGAGCGCCGCCGGGCCAACAAGTACCTGTTCGAGATCGACAGCCGCTGGACCATCGACGGTTCAGCGCGGCGCAATCTGGCGCGCTACGTCAACCACGCCTGCGAGCCCAACACCGAGGCGGAACTGCTGCGCGGCCGCATGATGTTTCGCGCGTTGAAAAACATCGCGCCCGCCGACGAGATCACCATCGATTACGGCGAGGAGTACATCGAACTGTACTTCGGCAAGACCGGCTGCCTGTGCCCGGCCTGCCGCCCGCGCGCGAACCCGCAAGCGAAATAGACACAGCCGGTATTCACGCGCCGCCCCTGCCCGCGCCGCCTTGCGCGTGCTAGGCAGACGCACCTTAAAAAAAGCCGGTAGAGGCCAGCCCTTGGCGACCTCCGACAGCCTCGACCCGCCCGCCCCCACCCGCTCCGACCGCGTGCCGCTCGGCATCCTGTTCATGCTGGGCGCAACCGTGATGTTCGCGCTCTCGACCGCGCTGTCGAAGTGGCAGGTGGCGGACTATTCCTTCAGCGAAGTGCTGTTCTTCCGCTCAGTCGCCTCGCTGGCGACCTGCGCGGTGCTGATCATGCCGCGCACCGGGTTCGGCGTTTTTCGCACCAACCGCCTGCACGACCATGTCGGCCGCAGCGCGACGCAGACGGTGGCGCAGTCCTGCATCGTCATCGCGCTCGGGCTGATGCCGCTCGGCGGCGCGGTCGCGATCAACTTCGCGGCGCCGCTGTTCGCCACGCTGTTCGCGGCGGTCTGGCTGAAGGAGAAGGTCGGGCTGGTGCGCGGGACCGCGCTGGTGGTCGGCTTCGTCGGCGTGCTGCTGGTGGCCGCGCCCGGCGCCGATAGTTTCCGGATCGGCGCGCTGTTCGCCATCGCCAACGCGGTGCTCTACGGCAGCGTCACGGCGGCCGTGCGCGGCATGACGGCGACCGAGTCGGCGGAGACGCTGACCATGTACCAGATGGTCTTCCTCACCGCCTTCTTCGCGCTCGCTTTGCCGTTCTTCGGCTTCGTCTGGCCGAGCCACAACGACCTCGCCGCCATGCTGGTCAACGGCGTCCTCAACGCCGTCGGGCAATACTGGTGGACGCGCGCGCTGACGATGGCGCCGCCGGCCGCCGTCGGTCCGTTCTATTATTTCTCGCTGGTCTGGGCGATCCTGCTCGGCTTCCTGTTCTGGGGCGACGTGCCGAACGCCGCGCTGCTGGCCGGCTCGTCGGTCGTCGTCGGCTCCGGCCTGTTCCTGCTCTGGCACGAAAGCGCTAAGAAGCCGGCGGCGATTCAAACCAAAGAAAGGGAGTGAGACGATGGATGTGAGGAAGCTGCGCCGGGTGGTTACCGGCCACGACGAGCAAGGCCGTGCCAAGGTGCTGATCGACGAGGCCGTGACCAATGCCGCCGAGACGCGCCCCGGCGCGGTCGCCACCGTGATCTGGTCGAGCGAAGGCTTTCCGGTCAACAACGACGGTAGCGAAGACCCCTCGGGCCAGAAGATCGGCACCACGCTTCCCAACGGCACCGTCTTCCGCGTGGTCAGCTTCGGCCCCGGTGTCGCGCCGCGCAACCACCGCACCGATTCCATCGACTATGCGGTGGTGATGTCCGGCGAGATCGACATGGTGCTCGATACCGAGACCGTGCGGTTGAAGGCCGGCGACGTCATGGTCCAGCGCGGCACCGTGCACAACTGGATCAACAACGGCACCGAGCCCTGCGTCATCGCCTTCACGCTGGTGTCGGCGAAGCCGGTGACCGCCGGCGGCAAGCGGCTCGATGCGCATGGATGATGGCTTCTCCTGTCGTCACCGGGCTTGTCCCGGTGACCCCGCTTAGGATGGCACTGTGCCTTCCTGAACGAGATGGCCGAACAACAAACCCGGCCATGACAGATGAGTTGCCGCAATCACCGATCCAACTCCGGATAACACCGGAAAATCCCACTCTCGTTGAACGGGATGCGGCGGTCCGAGGCAACATAGGCCTTGATGCCCGGCCGCTTGGCGACGCGGTCGTGCACGTCGACGAGCCCGGGCACGCCGCGCTCGAGGCGCATCATGCCCTTCGGAAAGGCGTAGCGCAGGCCCTCGATGAGCTGGAACATCGACAGGTCGGTATAGGTGAACTTGCGGCCGAGCAGCCAAGGTCCGCCGCTCTTCTTCAGCACCCGCTCGAAGTAGCCGAGATATTTCGGTGCGCGCTCGTCCAGGAACCCTTGCGCGTAGCGCTTGGCTTCCGGCTGCTGGTCCTCGTAATAGAGACCGCTGCCGACCGGATGATGGCTGTCGTGGATCTCCTTGACGAAGTCGGTCACCGTCAGCTGCAACTGGTGCAGCCACAGCCGTCCGGTCTCGTCGGCGGGCGCAAGCTTGAGCCGCGGGCCGAGATAGAACAGGATGCCGGCGACCTGCGCGATGACGAGCTTGCCGGCTCTCAGGAACGGCGGCGCGAACGGCGGCCGCTTTTCCGCCTGCATCATCTTCATCATGCGGCCGACGCCGCCCGGTTTACGCGCGACGTCGACGTAATCGGCGCCGGCATCTTCCAGCGCCAGCCGCACGAATTCGCCGCGGCCCTGGATGTCCGGCCAGTAGAATAATTCGTAACGCATGACCTTGCGCCTCATCTAAGATTGCCGGACGGCCCGCCGGCGGCCCAAAGTTACACCGCAACAGGACTGTCACATTGCCGACCTAGGGTTCGCCGGGGAATTATTTTGCAGGAGCCTGCCATGCGCGCCATTGTCACCACCGTGTTTGCAACCACCGCATTGCTCGTCGTGAACGCGCTCGCGCCGGCCGCGGCACAGACCATCTACCCGATCGACCGCGCCGATATTCTGGCTGGTTCGCAGTTCGATTTCAAAGTCGAGTTTCCCGGCCTGCAGACGGCCAACGTGCCGGTGACCATCAACGGCGAACCCTACGCCAAGGCTCTCGGCAAGGCGGCCACGTTCGTCGAACGCGAAGACGGCAAGGACCAGTCCGCCCTGCTGTTGCGCGACGTGTCGCTTAAAGCCGGCACCTACAGGGTCGAAGCCGGTGCGGCCAGCGCGACCTGGAACGTCTACGGCACCGGCCCGCGCAAGGCCAAGAACGTCATTCTATTCATCGGCGACGGCATGGCGCTGGCCCATCGCATCGGCGCGCGCCTGCTGTCGAAAGGCATCGCCGAGGGCAAGAGCCTCGGCAAGCTCGCGATGGACGACATGCCGCACATGGCGCTGGTGGCGACCGCCGGCAGCGACTCCATCATCACCGATTCAGCCAATGCCGCGAGCGCCTTCGCCACCGGCCACAAGGCGGCCGTCAACGCCGTGGGCGTCTATGCCGACCGCACCGCCAATCCGTTCGACGACCCGAAGGTCGAGCCGATCGCCAAGCTGGCCAAGCGGCGGCTGGATCTTGCCGTCGGCATCGTCACCAATACCGAGGTCGAGGACGCCACGCCGGCGGCGATGGCAACCCATACGCGCCGCCGCGGGGCCTTTGACCAGATTGTCGAGCAGTTCTTCAACGCCAAGCCGGACGTGCTGATGGGCGGCGGCCTCGCCAATTTCCTGCCGAAAGACGCCGCCGGCTCGAAGCGCAAGGACGCCACCGACTATGTCGCTAAGTTCCGCGACGCCGGCTATCGCTACGTCACCACGGCGTCGGAGTTAGAGGCCGCGCGCGCCGACGGCGCGACTGGCAAGCTGCTCGGCCTGTTCAACCTCGGCAACATGGACGGCGTGCTCGACCGCAAATTCCTGAAAGGCGGCACGGTCAAGAAATTCCCCGACCAGCCGGACCTGACCGACCAGGTCAAAGCGGCGCTCGCCATCCTGTCGAAAAATCCGAACGGCTTCTTCCTGATGGTGGAATCCGGCCTGATCGACAAATACGCCCACGTCTTGGACATGGAGCGCGCGGTTTTCGACACCATCATGCTCGACAACGCCGTGCGCCAGACCCGCGAATGGGCGAAAGCGCGCGGCGACGACACGTTGATCATGGTGGTGTCCGACCACAACCACCCCAACAGCCTGGTCGGCACCATCAACGACGACATGAGCACGACGCCGAACGTGCCGCTGCGCGAACGCGTCGGCGTCTACGACAAAGCCGGCTTCCCGGACTATCCCAAGCCCGACGCTGACGGCTATCCGAGCCGTATCGACGTCAATCGCCGCATTGCGATCTTCTCGGCCAGCCTGCCCGACCACTACGAGACCTTCCGGCCGAAGCTCGACAACCCGAACGCGCCGACGGTGGCCGGTCAAGAGCCGAAGACCTTCGTCGCCAACGAACGCTACAAGGATGTCCCCGGCGCCATGCTGCGGCTCGGCAACCTGCCCGCGATGATGAACGCCAGCGTGCATTCCGGCGAAGACGTCATCCTCACCGCGGCCGGCCCCGGCAGCGAGCGCGTCCACGGCTCGATGGACAATACCGAGGTGTTCCGCGTAATCGTCGACGCCCTTGGCATGGCCAACGGCGAATAGACGGGTCAGCCCAAGACCAGCCGCACCGGCTTGTCGCCGACCGGCGGACGCTCACCGACCACGCGATTGCGGCCCGCGGCTTTGGCCTGATACAGGCGCTTGTCGGCGATCTCGAACAGCATGTCGTAGTCGGTCGCGTCGCGCGCGCAGGTGGCGACGCCGATGCTCACGGTTAGACGCTCGTCGCCGTAGCCAGAACCGGCGATGCGGCCGCGCATGCGCTCGCCGAGCGCCAAGGCGTCCTCCGCATTGACGCCGTCGGCGATGACGACGAACTCCTCGCCGCCGAAGCGGTAGGTGAAGTCGGAAACGCGCGCCGCCGCCATGATGTCGAGCGCGATGCGCTTGAGCGCCTTGTCGCCGTTGGCGTGGCCGAAGCGGTCGTTGAAGGCCTTGAAGTGGTCGATGTCGACGAGCAGCAGCGCCAGCGGGCGGCCGGCGGCGGCGGCGTGCTCGACGGCGCGGCGGCCGTGCGCTTCAAGCGAATGCCGGTCGAGCGCGCCGGTCAGCGCGTCGCAGCCGGTGCGTGCCAGCAGGTCCTCGTAGCGCTCGCGATAGGTCAGCGTGTCGAAGATGTCCCAGATGCGCGGCGTGTCGCGGCGGCGTCCGACCGGGCGTTCGAAGTACAGCAGATAAACGGTCGCGAGTACGCTGTAGAACGCGACCGCGCCCATCTTGGCAACCCAGCCGCCGACCAGCACGGGCAGTCCTGCCCCGGTCAGCATGTGCAGGCCGGTGAAGAAGGCAAGTTGGTCGAAGCTGAGCACCATCGCGCCGCACATCAGCAGCCGCGGAAACACGCGGTCGCCGAACCAGTTGCGCGAGCGCTCGTAGAGCAGGATGATGACGATGCAGTCGAAGAACAGAATCGCCGTTCCCCACACCATCAACGCGCCCATCTCGTTGAGGAAGCCGAAGTCGGCGGCGCGGTTGGGCGACAGCGCCACCAGCGTGTGCTGACGCATGACGAAGGCGAGCGAGAACAGCAACACGTTGCCGAACAGCAAGCCGTAGATCGGCTGGCGCACCACCACCGCGTCCTCGCGGATGTAGAGCAGCAGCAGCATCATCAGCTTGCCGGTGAACAGCACCGTCGAGCCCGGCGACGTGACGATGTCGTACGGCAGCGAGATGTAGAGGATGCTGGCGAGATACGTCTCGAGGAAGTGCATCACCCCGAGCGCGCAAAAGAAGGCGCCGAGACCGATGCGGGTGCGCAGGCGCAGCAAGGCCGCCAACGCGACGAAATAAATCAGCGCATCCCCTGCGAGGAGCAGAACGTTTTCAATCCCAGCCATCGCGCCGCCGGTTCGCGCCCGTGAGGGCGTTGCGCCGACCCCCGCCTATTTCCAGCACACGCAGTAATAGGAAATCGTTAACAATGTCGATCGCCAATTTAGCAGAGGCGGTGCGATTCGGCGTAGATCACGCAAAAAAACCGGCGAACAGGGCGGGAGCACGCTCCCTCGCCGGTTCAAGTTGCCAATTTAATAGGCGCTGACGCCTTAGTTGACCGCGAAGCAGTACAGCAGACCGTCACCGCCGGTCGACCGCAGGTCGGCCTGGCTGCAGCCGCCGTCCGGCCCGCGCGACGGATGCGAAGTATTCCACGATTTGGCCGGCGGCTCTTCGTTGAGCCCGATGCGGTCGGCGTGCCCGACCATGGCGGTCCCCTGCGTGCTCGACGTCCAGTTCTTGCAGGTGCGGTCGTCGCTGCCGGTAAAGGCGGTACCGTCGGCCTGCGAGCCGGTGAGGATGTCGTGCCGGTTCGGCGTGTCGCCGCGGCCGTTGATGACGTCGCCCTTTTCCGACAGCGCGGTCTGCTTGGTCAGGTTGTTGGCGCCGTGCAGCTCGGCGACGTCCTTGGCGATGACGATACCCTTGGCGTTCGCCCACGGCCCCTTGCCGATGCGGTCGCGCGCGTTCACCGCGCCGGCCCCTTGCGTCGACAGATAGGCGCGCCAGACCTTGGCGCCGGCGCCGACCGATTGTGCGAGCTTCTGGCAATGCGCGTCGGCACCCGCGAGCCCGCCGAGGTCGGCGCCCTTGCCGGGGCCGGCGCTGGTCACAAAGAACGTCATCGCCGACTGTTGCGCCAACACGGGCTGCGCGCACATAAGCGCGAGGCCGGCCGCGAGCGGCGCGCCTATTCGAAGAACCTTCATGAAGTACCTCCCATCGTGGCGCGGCGTGATCGCCCGCCTTCGGCATAAGAGAACACTGGAATTGCGACGCTATTCCGTCGATCACGCAATTGGCATCGCGTTCATGATGTCGCAGCGGCGCGGCGGCGGTCTACGCGCCCGGCTTCACGGCATATTGCACATCGGTGACGGGCTCGAGCCAGGTGACATGCTCACCCGCTTCCGCTTCTTGCATGGCAATATGTTCCATCGCGTGATCGGGCGCGGCGCCGTGCCAATGCTTTTCACCTGGTGGAATCCACACCGTGTCGCCGGCGCGGATGACGCGCACCGGACCGCCCCAGGTCTGCACGTGGCCGACGCCGGACACCACCGCAAGCGTCTGCCCGAGCGGATGCGTGTGCCAGGCCGTACGCGCGCCGGGCTCGAAGCGCACCCAGGCCGAGCGGATGCGCGCCGGCTCCGGCGCCTGGATGATCGGATCCTGCCAGACCGTGCCGGTGAAACTCGGCGCGCCCATGCGCTTCGAGGGCCGCGCGCCGCAAGCGATGATGTCCATCCCGTGTCGTCCTCCCGTGGCAGGCCGAGACTAGCCAAAGCCGGGCCGGATTGCATCGCGCTTCAGCGGCACAAATGAAAAGCCCGGCGTCGCCGCCGGGCCTGGTATTCATTGCAAACCTGCAGCGCAGTCGTGCTGCGAAGTCCTTAAAGACCTCAGGCCGGCTGGAGATTGCCGGCGGCCTGCTTGCCACGCTCGGTGACGATCTCGAAGCTGAGCTTCTGGCCTTCGACCAGCGAGCGCATGCCGGCGCGCTCCACGGCCGTAATGTGCACGAACACGTCCTTCGAGCCGTCATCCGGCTGGATGAAGCCGTAGCCTTTCTGGGTATTGAAGAACTTCACAGTTCCGGTAGCCATTCAGAGTTCCTTTCACGCTTCCGATTGAACGCCCTCGCGCTTATCGCGATGGCGGCAACAATCAGTTTTGGGGGGTCACTTGAGTCGCAGCCCAAACCGGGAGCGTGTCAGCAAGATGAGGCCGAAAACCAGGTTGCGGGCGGCGACATAAACGGAAAACGCCATCCGGTCAACGGTGTACCGGTATGGGGTCGCCAGATAACGCTTTATGAATTGGTAATCGGCACGGCCCTATAGTGCCTCACGCTGGAGGCGAACGTTAACGGGTCATGAAGGCCCGCAACGCCCCGCTCCAGTGACGGCGAGGCGGCATGCAGAAAGACAATCGCAAATCCCGGCGCAGGCAAGTCCGCTACACGGCCTGGATGGCCCTGTCAGCCGAGGCCCGTCACGCCTGCGCGCTGTCGGATATTTCCGAAACCGGTGCCCGCATTGACGTCGATGACGCCGACTCGGTGCCGGACAACTTCGAACTATGGCTGGCCAGCAATGGCTCGGCGCGCCGCATCTGCCAAGTGGTATGGCGCAAGCCGACCCAGATCGGCGTGCGGTTCGAGCGCCGTCTCGCCGACGCCGACCGCGCCTCGCTGGTGCCGCACATGGCGGCACACGCGAACGCGGCCGAACTGGCTTAACGCCGCCCGCCCCGAATCAGCTCTGCTGGATCGCCGAAAGCACCCAGGCGCCGCCGTGCGCGCGCATGAAGGTCCACAATTCGGTGACCTCGCTCGGGCCGCTGTCTTCGACGGCGCGGCCACTGGCGCGGTCGACCATGCGGTCGTGAAGCGCGAAGCGCATGGCGACGGTCGCAAACTCGGTGTTGCCTTCGCGCCAGGCCTCCGCCAGATCGCCTTGCAGCAGCTTGACGTCGCTGACCTGGTTGACCACGCCGCGGCTGGCGTTCTCCGCCAGGTCCTCGGAGAAATATGACAGCATCTCCGGCGTCGCCAGACGGCGCAGCGCGTTGATGTCCTCTGCCGAATAGGCAGCCTGCACGTTGCCGAGCAACTGCTCGAAAGCATCGTAGTCCGACTTCTCGATGGTGATCGGTTCGCCGGCCGGCTGGTTTTGGCTGTTGCCGCCGAACATGCCGCCAAGACCGCCACCGGTGCCGCCGCCGAGCGCGCCGCCGCCAAGGCCGAAAGAATGCGCGGTCGGTCCGCTCCCGCCGGCATTGGGCGCGGACGCGGCATAAGACGGCGCGTTACGGCGCTGCCACCACACGAAGGCGAGCCGCGCGACGACGACGATCAAGACCACCTGGAGGATCAGTCCCAGGATCGAGGCGAAGCCGCCCATGCCGCCGAACATGCCGTGGCCGAACAGCATGCCGAACAGGCCGGCGCCGATGAAGCCGGCCGCCAGTCCGCCGAGCAAGCCGCCGCCGAACAGGCCCGGGCGCGCCGCGGCCTGGGCGGCTGGCGCGGCGGTGTTGGGACGCGCCGGCTGCGTGACGCTGCGCTGCATCGGCGCAGCGGTGCCGGGCGCAGTCTGCGTCGGCGGGGGCGCCGAGTAGGTGCGGCTGCCGCGGCTGCCTGAGGACGAACGACCGCCGACGCGTGCGTCCGCATAGTCGGCTGCAGTCAGAACGAACGCGGTGGCAATCGCGGCAAGCGCGAGCACCCAACGGTGGCGAATCATGGTTTTGATCTCCCGGCTCTCATGGCGTGGAGACAATAGGTGCACGCCTGGCAATTTGTAAGGGGCGTGGCGGCCCTGCGCCACCACGCCGCGGCCTCATTTGCCGCCTTGACGTCACAGGAATGTCATGGGCCACCCGGAACCTGGGTACGGCTTCGGCTATTGGCATATCGGAAGGCGGGCGGGGAATGCTGTTAAGGAATAAGGAGGCAGGCCGATGAAAGCCTTGCTCGCAATCGCGGTGCTGCTGTCGCTGAGCGCCGGCGCGCAGGCCAAGCTCGCGCCGGTTGAAACGCCTCGCCTTACGTCCGCGCCCGAAGATTCCGCCATGGTCGTCGGTCCCGCCGGCGCCATGCTGGAATCCGACTATTTCCGCGCGCGCCAGACGCCGGTCGCCGCCGGCCGGGTGTTTCCGTGCCGGCTGCAATTGCAGATCTTCGAGAAGACCAAACTTGCCCAAACCTGCCACTGACACGAAGAAGTTCGTTCCGGTTTAGGGAACCGGCGGTGTGGCGAGACCGTTACTGCCCCGCGGTCATGAACCGGCCGCGCATCGAATGGGGCGCACCATGCTCGGAACAATTCTCGTTATTCTCTTGATCCTGATGCTGGTCGGCGCGATCCCGCGCTGGGGCTATTCGAGCGGCTGGGGCTACGGCCCGTCCGGCATCGTCGGCATCCTGCTGATCGTCGTGCTGATCCTAGCCCTCACCGGCCGCGTCTAACGCGCTTTAAGACGCCAAAGTCTGCTTCACCTCGGCAACCAGTTGCTTGAGCGTGAAGGGCTTGGCCAGGAACGCGTACTGCTCCTGGCTCGGCAGGTTCTTGGCGAAGGCTTCTTCGGCGTAGCCGGAGACGAAGATGATCTTCACGTCCGGGTCGCGCCGGCGCAGCTCCTTGAGCAGCGTCGGCCCGTCCATTTCCGGCATCACCACGTCCGACACCACGAGATCGACGTGGCCTTCCCGCTCGATCACTTCCAAGGCTTCGACGCCGTTGCTCGCTTCCAGCACGGTGTAGCCGCGCGACGACAGTCCGCGGGCATTGAGCGCGCGCAAGCCTTCTTCGTCCTCGACCAGCAGGATGACGCCGTGGCCGGTGAGGTCGGCGTTGGCCGCGCGCGCCGCGTTCTCGGCCGCCGTCATCGCGCCCGCGATCGCCGGGGCCTCGGCGGCCGTCGCGGCGGCTTCTTCCGCGCCCATCACATGGCGCGGCAGGAAGATGCGGAACGAGGTGCGGCCCGGCTCCGAGTCGGCGTAGATGAAGCCGCCGGTCTGCTTGACGATGCCGTAGACCGTCGACAGGCCGAGGCCGGTGCCCTTGCCGACCTCCTTGGTGGTGAAGAACGGCTCGAAGATCTTGTCGATGATGTCCGGCGGGATGCCGGTGCCGGTGTCGGTCACCTCGACCATCACGTAGTCGCCGCTCGGCATGCCCTTGGCGCCGAGCGTGCCGGCATCCTTGGCTTCGACATTGACGGTACGAATCGAGAGCGTGCCGCCGTCCGGCATGGCATCGCGGGCGTTCACCGCCAGATTCACGATCACCTGCTCGAACTGCGAGATGTCCGCCTTCACCGGCCACAGGTCGCGGCCGTGCACGACGCCGCCGAAGGTCACCTTCTCGCCGATCAGCCGCTTCAGCAGCATGCCGAGGTCGCCCAGCACCTCGCCGAGATCGAGCACCTGCGGCCGCAAGGTCTGCTTGCGCGAGAACGCCAAGAGCTGCCGCACCAGCGCGGCGGCGCGGTTGGCGTTCTGCTTGATCTGCATGATGTCCTTGAAGGACGGATCGGTCGGCTTGTGCGCGTTGAGCAGGAAGTCGGTCGCCATCATGATGG
>CAYJPU010000085.1:0-13160 GCA_964372105.1 uncultured Undibacter sp. | reverse complement strand
CTCAATTAGAATGACGTCGGGCTTATATCGGGTTGCCAGCGCAATAGCCGTAGCTTTGAGTTGCGGGTAGATACTTTCCGTTCAATGCCGCCTAAGATCTTACGGTAGGTCGGCGTTGACCATCATTCATGCACCTATAATTGACTACAAGTTTGTCAAAAATGCAGTGCGTTCGCAGATTTGGCAGGTTATGGAACGTGTGCGCTGGGTTGCCGAATAATGGGGCTGCCGGCGGACCAAGTTTCACTCGGTGGCGCAATTGAACGCATAAAGCGGGTTGCCGGCCGGTAAGTTTCGCGCAAATCCTTGTGCTGATTGGGCCAGCGAAGTCCTCGCGGGATCGCAACCAAGTTGCTTGCGGACATTTTTTAAACTGCCGTTGTGGTCGGCGCCGCCCACGGTCTGCTCTGCTGATCGCGGGCTTTGAATGCTGCGATGTGCGCCCGGTAGCTTTCCGTCAGGTCAACATCATCCCAGCCGTTCAGCAGTTGATTGCGGCTTACGGGGTCGATCACGAACGCGCAGCACAGGTCGCGGCAACTGATGGTCTGGTGCTCGAGGTCGACGCTGACCGCCTGCTCCGGATCGGCGGCCAGTACGGCGGCAATCTTGGCAATCTCCTCCTCGGGCATGATCGCAGTCAGCAAACCATTCTTAACCGCATTCTGTGCAAAGATATCGCCGAACGAGGGTGCTATGACACAACGGATGCCGTGGTCGTAGACCGCGTAGACCGCCGCCTCGCGCGATGAGCCGCCGCCGAAATTGCGGCCGGCGAGCAGGATCTTGGCGCCGCGACAGATCGGCTGGTTGAACGAAAAATCGGCGCGCTCCTTGCCGTCGGCATCGAAGCGCAGGTCCTGGAACAGTACCGTGCCGAGCCCCTTCGAGCGCGGCCACTTGAGATAACGCGCCGGCAGGATCTGATCGGTGTTCAGGTTCGGCATCACCAGCGGGCAGACCTTGTCGGTGAGGCGGACGAATTTTTCCATCGGCTGTCTCTTTGTCCTTTGCGTGCGGCGCGCTTACGGCGCCGCCCCTGACGCCTTCACGATCGGCGCCCAGCGCACAATGTCCTCACGCACGAAGGCGGCGAACGCAGCCGGCGTATCGCCCACCGGCGTGGCGCCTTCGTTCTTCAGTCGCTCGCGCATGGCGGGATCGGCGAGCCCGGCCACGATGACCGCGTTCAATTTCGCGACGATCGTGGGCGGCAGCTTCGCCGGCGCAAACACGCCGAACCAGGCGGTCGATTCGAAGCCGGGGACGACCTCGGCGATCGCTGGCAGATCGGGAAAGGACGGCAGCCGTTGCGCGCTCGTCACGCCGTAGGCGCGCAGCTTGCCGGCACGGACCTGTTCCGCGCCGGTGACGAGGCTGATGAACATCAGATCGACCTGTCCGCCGAGCAGATCGGTAAGCGCCGGCGCGGTTCCCTTGTACGGCACGTTGAGCATACGCGTGCCGGTCATGAGCTTGAGCTTCTCGCCGGCAAGATGCACCGACGAGCCGATGCCGCCGATGGCCATCGTGAGCTTGTCGGGCTGGGCTTTGGCCAAGTCGATGAGCGCCTTGAGATCGCCGGCGGCCACTTTCGGATTGCCTACGAGCAGGCTCGGCACGGTCGCCACCTTGGTAATCGGTGTGAAATCGGCCGCGGGATCGTTGGGCAGCTTGGGATAAAGCGAGGCGTTGATGGTGTGGCTGCTGAAGCTCACCAGCAGGGTGTAGCCGTCGGGTGCCGCTTTCGCGACTATCTCGGCGGCGAGGTTGCCGCCGGCGCCCGGCCGGTTCTCGACAATTACGCTCTGCTTCAGGGCCGCCGCCATCGGAGTAGCGATCGCCCGCGCGATCGTGTCGGTGGTGCCGCCGGGTGGTGCGCCGACCAGGAGCTTGATTGGGCGCGCGGGATAGTCGTCGGCACGAAGCACTTGCGGCGCGAGCAGCATGACGCAAGCGAGCAGCGGCAGCGGGCAAGCCTTGGCGATGAAGCGGGCGAATTGTTCCATGATGCGTCGCCTTATGACTTTTATATTTTCCGCCCGGCCAAGAGCGGCCGTACGTCGGCGAGATGTCCGCTGACGGCCGCGGCGGCGACCATCCCCGGCGACATCAGATGTGTGCGCGCGCCGGGACCTTGGCGGCCACGGAAATTGCGGTTGGTGGTGGAGGCGCAGCGCTCGCCCGGCGGCACCAGATCGCCATTGATGCCGACGCACATCGAGCAGCCCGAGTCGGCCCATTCCAGCCCGGCATTGCGGAAGATCTTGTCGAGGCCTTCCTGCTCGGCCTGGTGCTTCACCATTGTCGAGCCGGGCGACACGAGGCCCGGCACTTTCGACACGCGGCCGGCAAGAACGGCGGCGGCGGCGCGCAAGTCTTCGATGCGCGAATTGGTGCAGGAGCCGATGAAGACGCGGTCGACGGCGATGTCGGTCAGCTTCTCGCCCGGCGCCAAACCCATGTAGTCGATCGCATCGCGCAGATATTGCGCGCGCACCGGATCGCTCTCGCCCGCGGGATCGGGCACGGTGGCGTCGATCGGCAGCGCATCGTCCGGCGTGGTGCCCCAGGTGACGATTGGCGCGATTGCTGCGGCATCGAGCGTTATCTCGCGGTCGAATACGGTGCCAGGATCGGAGCGGAGCTTGGACCAATCCTCCACCGCCTGATCGAACGCCGCGCCCTTCGGTGCGTAGGGGCGGCCCTTGAGATAGGCGAAGGTGGTTGCGTCCGGTGCCACCATGCCGCAACGGCCGCCGGCCTCGATCGACATATTGCACAGCGTCAGCCGTCCTTCCATCGACAGCGAGCGAATGGCGCTGCCGGCGAACTCGATGGCATGGCCCTGCGCGCCGTCGGCGTGCACGCGCGCGATGATGGCGAGTGCGATGTCCTTGGCAGCGATGCCGGGATGCGCCCGGCCGTCGACCGTTATGCGCATGCGCTTCGGCTTCTTCTGCCAGATCGTCTGCGTCATCAGCACATGCGCGACTTCCGAGGCGCCGATGCCGAAGGCGTAAGCGCCGAACGCACCGTGCGTCGAGGTGTGGCTGTCGCCGCAGACGATCAGCAGGCCGGGCAGGGTGAGACCCTGCTCGGGACCGACCACATGTACGATGCCCTGGCGCGGATCGCGCATGCCGAAGAACTTGATGTGGCCATCGGAGGCATTGGTCTCGAAATTGCGGACCATAGCCGCGATCTCGGGGTTGGCGATGTCGTGATCGCGCCCGCGCGTCGGCACGTAATGGTCGGCGACGCCGAAGGTGAGGCCCGGCTCGGCGATGGTGCGGCCGCGCGCCTTCATCTGGCTGAAGGCGTGGAACGAGCCCTCGTGCACGTAATGCCGGTCGACCCACAAGAGCGCGGCGCCGTCCTCGCGGCGCGTGATCTCGTGCGCCGACCACAATTTGTCGATCAGGGTGTCAGGTTCGCGCATGCCGCCCAATTTCTCTTTCGCATCATATGTACGCAGGCCTGCCGCAAAACGAGGCTTGCCGCGGGTTCCCAATAATGTATGCTAAAAGATACCAAGTAAAGCCACCCCCTCAGGGACGGCCCTTGGCCTAAGGGGGCGCAGACAGTGCGCGATTGGCTCGGCGAGGCGAAGGCGAAGCAGGTCTATATGGTCCTGCGCGACCGCATTTTGAGCGGTGCCGTCGGCTTCGGCGCGCGGCTTCCGACCGAAAACGAATTGGCCGAATTCCACGGCGTCTCGCGCGTCACCGTGCGGCGCGCGCTCGGCGAGCTGGCGCGCGAGCGGCTGATCGAGCGGCGGCGCAGCGCCGGTACGCGCGTGATCTACCGGCCGTCGCCGGCGCCGATGACCGCCGATATCACCGGCGTGCTGGCCAACCTCGCCGACATGGGCCGCCGCACGGCGGTGAAGCTGCTGTCTTTTGATTACGTGCCGGCGGAAGGCGCGGTGGCGCAGGCGCTCGGCGTCGGCGCCGACCAGCTCTTGCAGCGGGCGGTGCGCGTGCGCGCCGTTGACGGCGTGCCGTTCTCTTATCTGACCACGCATGTGCCCGAGAGCGTGTCGGTCACCTTCACCAAACAGGAATTGGCCGCGCGGCCGCTGCTCGAACTCTTGGAGCGCGCCGGCGTGAAGGCCGAGCATGCACGCCAGCGCATCAGCGCGGGTTTGGCGACGCCCGATGTGGCCGAGGCGCTCGGCGTGCGCACCGGCTCGCCGCTGATCGAGTTGGTGCGTGTCGTTTACGACCAAGCCGGCCGCGGCGTCGAGCACCTGCACGCGCTCTACCGGCCGGACCGCTACGCCCTGGAGATCGATCTCGTCCGCTCGGGCGCGACCGATATGAAAGCCTGGTCGCCGGTCGTGCGCAAAGCCGGCAAGGCCAAAGCCGGTATGCCGGATGCAAGAAACATGAACAGAAAGACCAAGCCGGCGGGCTTGCCGCCATCACGCTAAAAAACAGAGAGGGAAGGGCCATGTCAGATAAAAAAATACCGTTCAGCCGCCGCACGTTTCTCGCCACCACGGCGCTCGGGGCCGCCGCTGTCGCCATGCCGTCGGTGTTGCGCGCGCAAGGGGCAGGGGTGAAGCTCGGCATCCTGCATCCGGTGAGCGGCGCGCTGTCGTATTCCGGCACGCAAGGCCGTCTCGGGGCGACGCTGGCGATCGAAGAGATCAACGCCGCCGGCGGCATCAAGGGCCTCGGCAAGATCGACGCGTTTCTCGGCGACGCGCAGTCGACGCCCGATGGCGGCACCGCCGAAGTCGAGAAGATGAACTCGGCCGGCGTCGCGGCCATCGTCGGCGGCTATGCCTCGGCGATCTGTCTCGCGGTCAGTCAGGCGGCGTCGCGCTACGACCTGCCGTATCTCGTCGACGTCGGCGTCGCGGATTCGATCGTCACCCGCGGCCTCAAGAACACCTTCCGCTTCGGCCCCGGCTTCGGCGTTATCGCCAAGACCGCGATCGAAAACCTCGCCGCCATCAACAACGCGGCCGGCAAACCGGCCAAGACCGTGATGATTGTGCATGAGGACTCGCTGTTCGGCTCCGGTCTCGCCAAGCTCCTGAACGCGCAGCTTCCCAACCATGGCTTCCAGATCCTGGAGACGATCCCGCATCCGACGCCGACGCGCGACTTCAATAACGTCGTGCTCAAGATCAAGGCGCAGAACCCGGATCTCGTGATCCCGGCCGACTACTACAACGAGTACGTTCTGCTCGCACGCACCATGCAGCAGCAGAAGGTAAAGCCGAAGGGCATCTATTCGGTGCTCGGCGGCGCGGCGTCGTCCTACAAGTTCGTCAAGGAATTCCCGGACGCCGCCAAATACATCATGGACTGCAATCACTGGTTCGACCCGAAGAATCCGAAGGCGCTAGCGCTGAAGAAGAAGGTCGAAGACAAGGGGCAGTTCTACACCTACGAAGTGTACATGAACTACAGTGCGGTGCTGCTGGCCGCTGACGCGCTCGCGCGCGCCGGCTCCGCCGACCGCGCCAAGGTCACCGCGGCGCTGGAGAGCTCGACCTTCGCCGGCCACGTGATGCCCTACGGCCCGACCAAGTTCGTCAACGGCCAGAACCAGGGCGCCGCGCCCGTGAACACCCAGGTGCTCGACAACGACATCAAGGTCGTGCTGCCGGCGAACTTCGCCCAGGCGAAGCCCGTGTTCCCGATGCCGGCCTGACGCGGCATTCCATCAACGTCCCGCGGGCGGCGTTTCTGGCGCCGTCCGCGCTGGCTTTTTTTTCGAGTAAGCGTGTGCTGTCGCCCGTCATCCTCATTCCCGCGGTTCTCAACGGTCTCCTGACCGGGGCCGTTTATGCGCTCGTCGCGCTGGGCTTAACGCTGATCTACGGCGTGCTGCACATCATCAATTTCGCGCATGGAGCCTTGTTGAGTGCGGCGCTGTTCGCCGCCTTCTTCGCGTTTAAACTGCTGGGGCTCGATCCCTATCTTGCGGTCTTCCTGCTGGCGCCGGTGTTCTTTGCGCTCGGCTATGCGCTACAGCGCTTCGTCATCGGTCCGGCTTCGCAGGGCGATGATCGCAATATGTTGCTGGTGACGCTGGGCGCCTCCATCGTCATCGAAAATGCGCTTCTTTACGCGTTCCGTGCAGACACCCGCACCATTGATGTGCCTTATGCGTTCGAGACCCTCGATCTCGGCTTCACCTTCCTGCCGATCCCGCGCGTGATCGGCTTCGGCGTGGTGTTCGTGGTCGCGGTCGTACTGTGGGCAATCATGAGCTTCACCGATGTCGGCAAGGCGATCCGCGCCGTGGCCAAGGAAAAGTTGGGGGCCCAGCTCGCCGGCATCGACGTGGCGCATGTCTATGCCATGACCTTCGGTCTCGGCACGGCTTGCGTCGCCGTCGCCGCGTGCCTGCTGATCCCGACTTATTACGTCAACCCGATGGTGGGCGATGCCTTCGTGCTCGTCGCCTTCACCATCGTCGTGCTCGGCGGCATGGGGTCGGTGCCCGGCGCGCTGATCGGCGGGCTGGTGATCGGCGTCGTAGAGAGCCTGTCCGGCCTGTTCCTTGGCGAGTCGCTCGGGCAGATCGGCATCTTCATCATCTTTATCGCGGTGCTGCTGGTGCGGCCGACCGGTCTGTTCGGAGCCAAGGCATGAAGGGCCTCACGCCGATTATCGTCGTCGTCGCCGTACTGGCCGCGGTGCCGCTGGTCGTGCAGTCCAACACAGCGCTCAACTTCCTCGTGGTCACGCTGCTGATCGCGTTGGCCGGGCAGGGCTGGAATATCCTTGGCGGCTATGGCGGGCAATATTCGTTCGGCCATGCCGCGTTCTTCGGCACCGGCGCCTATGTCACGGCCATCTTGCAGGTGCGCTATGGCGTCAACGCCTGGGTCGCCTTTGCCGCCGGCATCGCGGGGGGTGCAGCGGTCGGCTCTATCATCGGCGCATTGACGTTCCGCGCCGGTCTGCGCGGCTCGTATTTCGCGCTGGTCACGCTCGCCTTTGCCGAGGTACTGCGCATTCTCGCCAGCGTCACGCCCATCACCGGCGCTGGCGTCGGCACGTTGATCAAGCTCGATCTGCGCGTCGAGGCCTTCCAGTTTCAGAGCCGCGCCGTGTTCTATTGGGTGATTCTGGCGTTGGTCGCGATCTCGTTGCTGATCGCGCATCTGATTGAGCGCTCGCGCTTCGGCGCCTGGCTGATCGCGGTGCGGGAGAACGAGGATGCCGCCAAGGCGCTCGGCGTCAATGCCGCGCGGGTCAAGCTCGGCGCCATGGTCATCTCCGCCGCCATCACCGCCGCCGCCGGTTGTTTCTACGCGCAGTACTTCCTCTTCATCGATTCCGGCATTGCCTACGGCACAAGGATGTCGGTCGAGGCGCTGCTGACACCCATCATCGGCGGCGTCGGCACCGTGTTCGGGCCGCTGTTGGGCGCCGTGGTGGTCAAGGTGTTGGGCGAGGGCGCCAAGCTCGTCGCGGGCGACGCGCCCGGCCTCAATCTCATCGTCTACGGCTGCGTGTTGGTGCTGGTCATCGCCTTTGCGCCGCGCGGGTTGATCGGCTTCGTCGAGGCCACGCGTCGGCGTTTTTCGCGCCGCCCGGCCAAGCGGGAGGCCACGCATGGCTGAACCGCTGTTGTCGGTCGAACGCGTGTCCTGCCGCTTCGGCGGTCTGCTCGCCGTGAACGCCGCCTCGCTGAACGCGCTGGCCGGCCGCATCACCGGGCTGATCGGCCCCAACGGTGCCGGCAAGACCACGCTCTTTGCCATCATCTCCGGCTTCCAGCGGCCGAGCGACGGTGTCGTCCGCTACAAGGGCGCGGTCATCACTGGTCTGCCGCCTTATGAGCTGGCGCGGCGCGGCATCGCGCGCACCTTCCAGATCGTGCAGCCCTTCGCCGGCCTGTCGGTGCGCGAGAACATCCTGGTCGGCGCGCATCTGCGCCACCCAAAGCGCAGCGATGCGCTCGCCGCCGCCGACGTGGTTGGCCGTGAAGTCGGCCTTGGCGACATGCTCGACCGGCCGGCCGATACGCTTACCGTCGCCGGCCGCAAGCGGCTGGAGCTGGCGCGTGCGCTCGCGACCGAGCCGCAGCTCCTGCTGCTCGATGAGGTGCTGGCCGGCCTCAACCCAACCGAGATCCGCGACATCGTGCCGGTGATCCGAAGCTTAAGTGAGCGCGGCATCACCATCCTGATGATCGAGCACGTCATGCAGGCGGTGATGAGCCTGTCGCAACACATCTTCGTGCTGGCGGAAGGCTGCATCATCGCCGAGGGCGCGCCGGCCGAGGTCGCCGCCGACCGCCGGGTTATCGAGGCCTATCTCGGTCACGGAGCGGCCAAGAAGCTGGGGGCGGCGCATGGCTGATCGCCCACTCCTCGACGTGCAAGGGCTTCGCGCCGGTTATGGCGAGACCAAGGTGTTGTGCGGCGTAGATCTTAACGTTGCGCCCGGCGAGATCGTCGCCGTGCTCGGCTCCAACGGCGTCGGCAAATCGACCTTGAACCGCACGCTGTCCGGCATCGTGCGGGCGCGGGAAGGCTCGATCCGTTTCGACGGCGCGGCCATCGAGCACGAGAAGCCGGAGGCGATCGTTGCGCGCGGGCTCATCCACGTGCCGGAAGGCCGCCACATATTCCCCAACATGACGGTGAGCGAGAATCTCGATCTCGGCAGCTATCGCCGCGCCACCGCGCGGCGCGCGCAGAATCGCGAGCGGGTGTTCGGCATCTTCCCGCGCCTGCGTGAACGCAGCGGCCAGTACGCCGGCACGCTCTCGGGCGGCGAGCAGCAGATGCTCGCCATCGGCCGCGGCCTGATGGCGGAGCCGAAGCTCATCATCCTCGACGAGCCGTCGCTCGGCCTGTCGCCCTTGCTGGTCGAGGAACTGTTCACGCTGATCGCCCGCATCCGCGCCGATGGCGTCGCCATCCTCTTGGTCGAGCAGAACGTGGTGCAAAGCCTGGAGGTCGCCGACCGCGCCTACATCCTGGCCGAAGGCACCTTCGTGATGTCCGGCACCGCCGCGGCGATCGGCGCCGACCCTGAATTGAAACGCGCTTACTTGGGACTCTAGAGCATGACCGAAAACACACTGCGCGCCCGCCTCGCGCGCCCGCCGATCTTGATCGCGCCGGGCGTCTATGACCCGCTCACGGCGCTGATCGCCGAGCAGGCCGGCTTCGACACGCTCTACGTCTCGGGCGCGGCCATCGCGTATACGCGGCTTGGCCGGCCCGACATAGGCTTGGTTAGCATGAACGAAGTGGTAGAAACCGTGGCGCTAATACGCGATCGTGTGCGCGCCCATCTTGTCGTCGATGCCGACACTGGCTACGGCAATGCGCTCAACGTCGAACGCACGGTCCGCCTGCTCGAGCGCGCAGGCGCCAATGCCATCCAAATCGAAGATCAGGATTTTCCCAAGCGCTGCGGCCATCTCGACGACAAGGCGTTGATCCCAGCGCCGGAGATGGTCGGCAAGATCAAGGCGGCGCTCGATGCACGACACTCACGCGAAACCCTGGTGATCGCTCGAACCGACGCAATAGCCGTGGAAGGCTTCGAGCGCGCCATCGCGCGTGCCGTAAGCTACCGCGAGGCGGGTGCCGATATATTATTTGTTGAGGCGCCGAAAACGCGCGCCGAGCTTCGACGCATTCCGCCCGCGCTCAATGGCGTGCCGTTGATGGCGAACATGGTCGAAGGAGGCAAGACTCCCTCGCTCGCGGCGGCGGATCTGGAAGCGATTGGCTTCTCGCTTGTAATTTTCCCTGGCGGCATCGTCCGCGCATTGGCGCGCACTGCGAGCGAATTTTACGCCTCACTTGCTGCCCATGGCACCTCCGAATCGTTCCTTGACCGGATGTATGACTTCGCTGCTCTTAATGACGTAATCGGCACACCGGCGTTGATCGCCCTCGGCAAACAATATGAAGCGGCGCCCGCGCCGAACAGCAAGAAAAGTCACCGCACCTGATGCGGCATCAATATGAAGAGGCTGCCAGTACGCAAAGGAATGTCTCGCATGGACAAGATTTTCGATACCATCATCAAGAATGCCCGAGTGGTTCGCCCGAATAAGACCTCGGTCGATTGTCTTGATATTGCGATCAAGAATGGAAAGATCGCTCAGGTCAGACCGGAAATTCAGGCCGACCTCGCCAAACAAGTCATTGATGCCAAGAACCGTCTCGCGTTCCCGGGTTGCGTCGATGCGCATATGCATATCGGCATATATGCTCCGCTTGCCCAGGATGCGGTTTCGGAGAGCAAGGCAGCGGCAATGGGAGGCGTTACTTCAAGCCTGAATTACCTACGCACGGGACAGTACTACCTCAATCGGGGTGGTCCTTACCGCGAGTTTATGCCCGAAGTGTTCAAGCAGTCAGAGGGACGATTTTGGGTCGATTATGGCTTTCATATTGCGCCGATCGAGGCAGGGCACATCGATGAAATGGAACATCTAGTCACGGAACATGGGGTGACCTCGTTTAAGATTTTCATGTTCTACGGAGGCTACGGGCTGCACGGACGCTCGTCGCAGCAAAATGATTTTTTGATGATCGGGCCCGACGAACGTTATGACATCGCGCATTTCGAGTTCATTATGCGGTCCGCACAGCGCTTGATGGACAAATTCCCCGATCAAGCCGCCCACATCAGCGTTAGTCTGCATTGCGAACTCGCGGAAATCCTCACTGCATATACAAAGCTGGTGGAACGAGAGGGTAAGCTGACCGGCTTGCATGCTTACAGCGCCGCGCGCCCGCCACATTCCGAAGGTCTTGCCATCTGGATTGCATCCTATCTGGCAAATGAAACCAATTGCCTGAACATCAATCTGTTGCACTTGAGCTCACGCAAAGCAGTGGATGCCGCGTGGACCATGCAGCAGGTTTTTCCACACATCGCCTTCCGCCGCGAAGTGACAGTTGGCCATCTTCTGCTCGATACCGATTGCGAGTGCGCGGTGCACGCCAAAGTTAATCCGCCAATCCGCCCACGCGAAGACGTCGAAGCATTGTGGCAGGCTGTGCTTGATCGCAAGATCGACTGGATCGTCAGCGATCATGCTTGCTGTTCAGCCGAGCAGAAGTGGTCAAAAGACGACCCAACCAATATTTGGCTGGCCAAATCTGGATTTGGCGGCACCGAATATCTCCTTTCAGGCGTTTTGAGCGAGGGCAGCAAGCGTGGCATGTCATACAATTACATGGCCGAGCTTTTAAGCTGGAAGCCAGCGCAACGTTTCGGGTTACCAAGCAAGGGGGATATCGCGCCGGGCTATGACGCGGATATCGTGATCGTCGATCCGCACGAGAGTTTCGTGGTGCGCGCCGCCGAATCTGAGTCCGAGCAAGGCTACTCACCGTTCGAAGGTGTCGAACTCAGCGGCAGGGTGAAGAGTACTTTTTTGCGAGGCGCTCTTGTTTATGACGGTGGGAGCATCGTCGGGCCAGCTCGCGGCAAATATCTGCGAAGGTGAGAAGTCATCCGCACGCAATGAATTATTTTCAAGGTCCGCTGATGCGCGACATCGGAGCATGATGGGTACGGTCGTCGCTGCAGCGGACGAAAATTTCAACACGCACGTACCGGTGCTGATCGTCGGCGCCGGCGCCGCCGGACTGTGCGCCGCGCTAGCGGTAAAGGAGGCCGGCGTCGATGCGGTGGTGGTCGAGCGCGATGCCGTGCCCTTGGGTTCGACGGCGTTGTCGGCCGGGCTCATTCCTGCCGCGGGCACACGGTTCCAGCGGGCCAAAGGCATCGCCGACAGCCCGCTGTTGTTCGCCGCCGACATCCAGCGCAGGGCGAAGGGCGAGGCCGATCCCACTGTCGTTGAGGCCATCGCCCAGGGTGCGGCTCCGCTTGTCGAGTGGTTGGCGGAACGTCACGGTTTACCGTTTGAGGTGGTCGACAACTTCAATTATCCGGGTCATTCGGCCATGCGCATGCACGGTCTGCCGAGCCGTACTGGCCTGGAGTTGATCGACCGGCTTCGCAATGCTGCCGAAGCGAACGGCATCGTCATTCTCACGCGAAGCATCGTCGAGCGGCTTCTGGTGGATCCGGATGGTCGTATCCGTGGCGCGGACGTCGTTCATCGTGATGGCACTCGCGAATGCATCGGCTGCGATGTGCTGATCCTGGCTTGCAACGGTTTCGGTGGGAATCCCGAGCTCGTCCGTCGGTATATTCCGGAAATGGCGGATGCGCTTTATTTCGGCCATCCCGGCAACCGCGGCGACGCTATTACCTGGGGCGACGCGCTGGGCGCGCAACTTTCGTACCTAGGCGCCTATCAAGGTCACGGCTCGGTAGCGACGCCGCATAACATCTTGATCAGTTGGGCGGTGATCATGCAGGGCGGTATCCAGATCAACCGCGAAGGCCGTCGATTCTGCGACGAGACGCGCGGCTACTCAGAGCAGGCCGCCGAAATCCTGCGACAGCCGGGTGGAGTTGCATGGAGCGTATTCGATACACGAATTGCTGCGATAGCGCGACAGTTTGAGGATTTTCGGAAGGCTGAACGCGCTGGCGCGGTTCTCACCGCGGAAACTATCGCGGACCTTGCAAAGGTGATGCATGTCCCCACGACGATTTTTGCCGCCGAATGGAATGAAGTCGAAAGCCTAAAGTCAGCCGGCAGCTGCGATCGCTACGGTCGCCAATTTCTCGCGGAGCAATCGTGCGAACCGCCGTACCATGCGGTCAAGGTGACCGGCGCGTTGTTTCACACACAAGGCGGACTTGCGGTCGATCCAGACGGCCGCGTTAAGCGCAAGGACGGAACAAGATTTCCTAACCTGTACGCGGCCGGAGGCGCGGCAGCTGGTGTGTCGGGTTCGATTGCGGAGGGATATCTGTCTGGCAATGGTCTGTTGACCGCGACCGTTCTGGGCCAATTGGCGGGAAAGGCTGCGGCGAAGCAAACATCGTGGATTGGGCCGCTACGTTCTTGAGATGATCTGTCCGACCTCCGTGCCCGGGGCTGCCTGACCCGTGCCGCGGTGTACAGTTGGAAGGCTTTCCGGCGTGCGCCGATGCGCGCGGGTGGGACAGGGCAAGGACTAGCCGCCTGTTGCGTCGAGCGCATCCACGAGCCGGGTGGACGAGGCGGCAACACCCTTTGTGTGTACCGAAAACCTTATCCGCGTTGATGAGGCGACAGAATCGACTAAGCTG
>CAYJPU010000084.1:0-13231 GCA_964372105.1 uncultured Undibacter sp. | reverse complement strand
CCAGCAACAGGTCGTTGGGGAACTCGATGTCGGCCTTGTCGATCTCGTCGATCAGCAGCACCGGGCGCTCGTCGGCGACGAAGGCGTCCCACAACTTACCGCGTTTGATGTAGTTGCGGATGTCCTTGACCCGCTCGTCGCCGAGCTGGCTGTCGCGCAGGCGCGACACCGCGTCGTATTCGTACAGGCCCTGCTGCGCCTTGGTGGTGGACTTGACGTGCCATTCCAAAAGCGGCGCGCCGAGCGCCTTGGCCATCTCCAGCGCCAGCACGGTCTTGCCGGTGCCGGGCTCGCCCTTGACCAGCAGCGGCCGTTCCAGCGTGATGGCGGCATTGACGGCGACCTTCAGGTCGTCGGTCGCGACATAGGCTTGGGTGCCTTCAAAACGCATTGCTTGACTTACCTTTCGCCGGCGGCAGTGTTCCTCGGGCATTAATATAGGGCCGGAGCGGCGTGGCAAACTCTCTTTCCTTCTCCCCCTGTGGGAGAGGGGCCCGAGTGGAGGCGAAGCCGAACCGCGAAGTCTCAGCCTGGCAAACCGCGCACGGCGCCTTCGAGCAGGTTTTCCAGCGCCGTGACGCAGGACCGGTCGCGGTACAGCCTGTGCTTGTTCTCGGCCATGCGCCGGCTGAGCGCCTGGCGCGCCGCCGGATCGCTTGCCAGCCGCGCGGCCAGCGCCACGTAGTCGTCCGCGCAGGATGCAACCGTCTCGGTCACGCCCATCATGGCCAGGATGGCGGCGCTGTGCCGGCCGCGCATCTGCGCGCCCGGCAGCGTCACGATCGGCAGGTTGTGCGGCAGGCTTTCCAGCGCCGAGTTGCAGCCCGACCAGCCGATGCTGTCGAGGAACACATCGGCCAGCCCCATGGCGGCGACGAACTTGGCCTGGCTCATGCGGCCGAGGAACACGCAATGGTCGGCGGCCGTAAGCCCGTGCGCCGCGAAGGCGCGCTCCAGCCGCGCCCGGAACAACGCGGTCATCTGCGGCCCGCCGTGGTGGCGCAGGAACACGAACTGGCTGTTCGGCGCCGCCCGCGCGATGCGCGCGAACACCGCGTCGTGCTGCGGCAGATACTTGTAGAGCGACTGGCCGGACCAGTACACGGTGGCGTCGGCGCGCAGGCCGAGCTCTTCGCGCGTCACCGGTTCGGCCGGCGGGGCGCTGTCTTCGTAATAGATCGACAGGTTCGGCAGCCGCACCAGTTTTTCGGTGTAGTGGCTGTCGGCGTCGGCCGGCTCCATGCCGTCGCTCGACAGGAAGTAGTCGAGCGTCGGCAGGCCGCTGGTCTCCGGATGGCCCCAGGAATTGCATTGCACGGCGGCCAGCCGCTGCGCCGCGAGCTGCAGCGACAGATTGTCCATCAGCAGGCCGGGATAGATCAGCACGTGCGGGCGGTCGGCGAGGATCTCGCGCCGCCAGCCGTCGACGTCGAGCGCGCGGTGCACGAAGCGTTCGCACAACGACGCCGCTACGTCGGTCTCGGCGTCGCGGCGCGTGCCGAGGTGATAGCCGTAGATCTTGAAGCGCGTGCGGTCGATCTGGCCGAGCCAGCCTTTGATCGGGATTTTCCAGTTCGAATGCAGATAGAAGAAGCTCGACACCATGCCGACGCGAATGGGCTCGCCCGGCGCGGGCGGCGGGGCGAGCGGCGCTTGCGGGTATTGTCTGGCGATGATGCGGCCGACCATCGCGCCGTAGATTTCCTGCAAGGCCCGGTCGTTGCCGCCCTGATAGGCCAGCAAAAACGGCTCCCTGGCGGCGACCGCCTTGACCAGATCGCCTTGCAGAAGCCCGGCATCGACGTCGGCGGCGAGCGCGCGCAGCTTCTGTTCGTAGGCCGCGCGCCGCCGCACGATCTCGGCCTCGTCGGCATAGGCGTCCGGCAGTTCGGCAAAACACGCCGCAAAGCGCGCTTCGGCATAGGCCGGTTCTATCGCCAGCGCCTTGGCGAAGTCGGCGGCGGCGTCGTCATTGCGGTTGAGGTCGATGAACACCTTGCCGCGGTTGTAATAGGCTTCGGCGTCGTTCGGATTATGCGCCAGCGCGGCATTGAAGTTCGCCAGCGCGTCGTCGGTGCGGCCGAGCAGTGCGAGCGCGCGGCCGCGGTTGTGGCGGGCTTCCGCGAAATTCGGGCTGAGCGCCAGCGCGCGGTCATAAGCGGCGAGCGACTCTTCGGTGCGGCCGAGCGCTTCCAGCACGACGCCGTGGTTGTTGTGCGCCTTCATGTAATTCGGCCGCAGCTTGAGCGCGCGCTCGATGCTCTTGAGCGCTTCGTCGTGGCGCGCCAGCGCGTGCAGCGAATTGCCGCGGTTGAAATGCGCCTCGGCGTAATCGGGTTTGATTGCGATCGCCTTGGCGTAGCTGTCGAGCGCCTCGTCGTGGCGGCCGAGCGCGGCCAGTACGGTGCCGCGATTGTTGTGCGCTTCTGCGAACTTGGATTTCTGCTTGATCGCCTGGTCGAAGCTGTCGAGCGCCTCCTGGCGGCGTTCGAGCGCGTTCAGGATGATGCCGTAGTTCAACAGGATCTGCGGCGAGGGCGTGCGCGCCGCCATGGCGGCGCCGACCAGCCGCAGGGCTTCCGCCGGCTGGCCCTTGGCGAGCTTGACCATGCCCAACATCTGCAGCGCGTCGAATTGGTCCGGCCGCGCCGCCAGAATGTCGCTGTAGAGCCGTTCGGCCTCGTTGAGCCGGCCCTGCTCGTGCAGGCTCAAGGCCTGCGCCAGCGCCTGCGGTACGTTAAAGGCGGCGGCCTGCGGTTGCGGCAGTGGCGGCATGGCGAAAAACCCCTCTGTCGAGGGGTAAAAAAGCCCCGCTGAGTCGTCCAGCGCCAAAGTGCTGCGGCCGTAGGCGGGCAGGGCTCCCGGCATCGTGATGGCCGGGTGATGGCAAGTTGAATGGCGTTGCGCGCCAAACGGGTTATGTCAGCGACTGCCAGGTCCGGTTCAGGAGGTTTCGATGCGCCGTCTGCTGTTCAGCCTGATGCTGCTCTGTGCCGCCGCCAGCGCCGTTGGCGCGCAGAGCGCGCCGCCGCGGCAGGCGGTCGCCGTCTTCGCCGGCGGCTGCTTCTGGTGCACCGAGGCCGATTTCGACAAGGTGCCGGGCGTCATCTCGACCACCTCCGGCTACATCGGCGGCAAAGTCGCCAATCCGACCTACGAGCAGGTCTCGGCCGGCCGGACCGGCCATACCGAAGCGGTGGAAGTGGTCTACGACCCCGCCAAGGTCTCCTACGACAAGCTGCTGTCGGTCTATTGGCGCAGCGTCGATCCGCTCGCCAAGGACGCGCAGTTCTGCGACCACGGCAGCCAGTACCGCAGCGCCATCTTCACCCACGGCGAGGAGCAGAGGCGGCTGGCGCTCGCCTCCAAGCAGAAGATCGAAGCGCAATTGAAGCAGAAGGTGTTCACCGAGATCGCGCCGGCCGGAACGTTCTACAAGGCCGAGGACTATCACCAGGATTTCCATACGAAGAATCCGGTGAAGTACAAATTCTATCGCTGGAATTGCGGCCGCGATCAACGGCTGGAGCAACTGTGGGGCGCGTCCAAGGGAGACAGCTGACATGATTCATCGGCGCGCGCTTTTGACCGCCGGCGTGGCCATTGCCGCGCTCGGCCTCACCAACCGGACGAGCGGGGCAGGACCGAAGGACATGAGCACGGACACGATCGACTTCAGCAAGCTGACCGACGCCGACTGGCGCAAGCGCCTCAACCCGCAGCAGTACGACGTGCTGCGCAAGCACGGCACCGAGCGCGCCGGCACCAGCCCGCTCAACCGCGAGAAGCGCAAGGGCACCTTCGCCTGCGCCGGCTGCGATCTGCCGCTGTTTTCCTCCGACACCAAGTTCGAGAGCGGCACCGGCTGGCCGAGCTTCTATCAGCCGCTGCCGAACGCAGTCGGCACCAAGCAGGACCGCTCGTTCTTCATGACCCGCACCGAAGTGCATTGCAGCCGCTGCCTGGGCCATCTCGGCCACGTCTTCGACGACGGCCCGCCGCCGACCGGCCTGCGCTACTGCATGAACGGGGTGGCGCTGAAATTCACCCCCGCGGCCGGCGCGGCGTCGTAGCTGCAAAGCGGCAAAATCTGCCGGTTCAGGGTAGAAACGGACCGGCGCGGCGGCCCCTTGCGGGCCGCTGTATTTAACTAAGTCATTGAAAAGTTGAATCTATTTTCATGGCACGCGGATTGCGAAAGCCTTCCACGGGATCGTGCGCGCGCCCCCTGTCGGGGTGCGGTGCGACAGTGGAGAACGGTCATGGGTATTTTCGGGGCACTTAACACCGCGGTGGCGGGAATGCGCGCGCAGAGCTACGCGCTCGAAAACGTCTCCGGCAACATCGCCAATTCGCAGACCACCGCCTTCAAGCGCATCGACACCAGCTTCCAGGATCTGATTCCCGACAGCGATCCGTCCAAGCAGGCTGCCGGCAGCGTGACGGCGGGTTCGCGCTCGACCAATACCGTGCAAGGTGACATCCAGAGCGCGTCGGTCTCGACCTTCATGGCGATCAACGGCCAGGGCTTCTTCGTGGTCGAAAAGCCCGACAGCTTCGTCGACAACAACCCGACCTTTTCGGGCGTCGAAAACTACAGCCGCCGTGGCGACTTCCAGATCGACAAGAACGGCTATCTGGTCAACGGCGCCGGCTATTATCTGATGGGTATCCCGATCGACTCCACCACCGGCAACCTGTCCGGCAGCGTGCCCGAGCTGTTGCAGTTCCAAAACGGCTTCCTGCCGGCGCAGGCGACCAGCCAGGTCGACTACCGGGTCAATCTCGCGAGCTACCCGAAGACGCAAAGCAGCAACAGCAGCATCGCCGGCTCGGAGCTGCTCACCCAAGCGAACTACTCGGCCAATCCAGTGAACGGCGCGGCTGCCGCCGCCAAGATCATCGGCAGCGGCGCGGCGCTGTCGGCGGATGCCGCCGCGGTGCTGACCGGCTCGGCCACGCTCACCACCCTTTCCGCCACCGCCGGCTCGCTCGAAATCAACGGTACGCCGATCGCCATTGGCGCCGGCGACAACGCCGCCGCCGTGCTGGCCGCGATCAACGCCCAGACCGGCACCACCGGCGTGACCGCGACGCTCAGCGGCACCGACAAGCTCGTGCTCACCAGCGCCGACGCCGACACCAACATCACCATCGGCAGCGGCAGCACGTTGGCCGTGCTCTCGGATCTCGGTCTGTCGGCCGGTACCACCAACGCCACCAACATCCTGACCCAGAGCGGCGCTTCGGCCGGCCAGACGCTGACCTTCACCGTCGGCGCCAACCCGACTTTGACGATCACCTTCGGCACCGGCATCGGCCAGGTCTCGACGCTGGCCGACCTCAACACCGCGCTCGCCGCCCTCGTCGGCGGTATCGCAACGGCCAGCGCCTCGACCGGTGACATCACCGTCACCGCCGGCACCGTCACCGATACGATCACCGTCGGCGGCACCGCCACCGCGCGGAACTTCGGCATCCGGACCTCGACCGCGCTGCCGTCGAACGGCACGGTCGTCGGCAGCGACGTCACCACCTTCCTCAACGAGTCGATCGCCGGCGGCGCGATCACCGCCTACGACATCTCCGGCGCCTCGGTGAACATCCAGATGCGCTGGGCCAAGGTCGATTCGAGCACGCTTGGCACCGGCCACACCGACACCTGGAATCTGTTCTACCAGACCGACAGCAGCGCCACCGGCACGCAAGCGGCCTGGATGAACGCCGGCACAGACTATACCTTCACGGCCAACGGCCAACTCAGTCCGGCCGTAAACGCGATCACGCTGTCGGGCGTGACGGTAAACGGTGTTGCGCTCGGCAACCTGCAACTGGTCCACGGCACCTCGGGCATCACCCAATTCGCCGACTCCAATGGTACGGCGCAGGTCAATCTGCTGCAGCAAAACGGCTTTGCCGCCGGGCAGCTGGAGTCCGTGGCGGTCAGCGACAAGGGCCGCATCGTCGGCACATATTCGAACGGCCGCAGCGTCGATCTCGCCGAGATCACGCTCGCCAATTTCAGCGGCGCCAATTTCCTCAAGCGCCTCGACGGTGGCGCCTTCGAAGCGACCGCCGAATCCGGCGCTGCGACCTACAATGCCGCCGGCGAAATCCAGGGCTCCTCGCTGGAAGCCTCCAACACCGACATCGCCGACGAGTTCACCAAGCTGATCGTCACGCAACAGGCCTATTCGGCCAACACCCGCGTCATCAGCACCACCAACACCATGGTTCAGGATCTCCTGAACATGCTGCGGTAACGGGCGGTGCGCGGCGGATGCACAAGTAGCAGGAACGGCGGACGGCCATGAGTTTGTCCCAGGCGCTGGTCGCGGCGATTTCCGGACTGAAGGCCAATCAGTCCAGCCTCGCGTTGGTCGCGGCCAACGTGGCCAACGCCGACACGCCCGGCTACGTCCGCAAGACCATCAACCAGACAGCCGTCGCCGGCAACAACACCGGCATCGGTGTGCGCATCACCGCGGTCCAGCGCGAACTCGACATTTACGTGCAGCGCCAATTGCGGGTGGAGAACGCCGGCGCGTCCTATGCCAGCGTCCGCGCCGATACTTACAGCCGCCTGCAGACCATCTACGGCACGCCGGGCTCCGACAACTCGCTGGAGACGATCTACAACAACTTCACTACCGCCTTGCAGGCGCTCGCGACCAGCCCGGACGACACCGCGGCGCGCAGCTCGGTGATCAGTTCGGCGCAAGCGCTGGCCCAGCAGCTCAACTACATGAGCGACAGCGTCCAGGCCCTGCGCGGCGACGCCGAGCTTGGCATCGCCGACGCCGTCACGCGCGCCAACCTGGCGATGACCCAGATCGCCGACCTCAACAAGAAACTCGCCGCGTCGAGCCAGAACGACACCGCGACCGCCAGCATGCTGGACCAGCGCGACCGCTATATCGATGAGCTCTCGCAGCTGATGGATATCAACGTCATCGCGATCGATAACAACCAGGTCGCGGTCTACACCAATTCGGGTGTCCAGCTTGTCGGCACCCAGGCCGCGCAGATCGCGTTCGATGCCCAGGGCACCATGAGCGCGGCCGCACAATGGACCGGCGATCCGGCGACCCGCACGGTCGGCACGCTGACGCTGAAGTCGCCGTTTGGCGGCGAAACCGACCTGATCGAGTCCAACGCCATCCGCTCCGGCGAGATCGGCGGCTACCTGCAGATGCGCGACCAGGATCTGGTGCAGGCGCAGAGTCAGCTCGACGCCATCGCCGCCGCCATGGCGAGCGCGTTGTCGGACAAGACCACGGCCGGCACCGCGGCAAGTTCGGGTCTCCAGGCCGGCTTCGACATCGATCTCGGCAGCCTGTCGGCCGGCAACACCGTCACCATCAATTACACCGACTCGCTCACCAACACGGCGCGCACCATCACGCTGATGCGTGTCGACGACCCGTCGGCACTGCCGCTGCCGGACACTGCGACGTCGAACGCGACCGACAAGGTCTACGGCATCGATTTCTCGGGTGGTATTTCGACGATCATCGGCCAGATCAACCAGGCGATCGGCTCCACCAGCATGGTGGCCTCCAATCCGTCGGGCAATACGCTGCGCATCCTCGACGACGGCGCCGGCAATATCGTCAACGTCACCGGCGTCAGCGCCACCGCCACGGCGACCTCGCTCACCGGCGGCAGCGCCGAACTGCCGTTGTTCACCGACGGCGCCACGATCTACACCGGCAGGGTATCGACGCTCGGCTCGCAGAGCATCGGCTTTGCCGGCCGCATCTCCGTCAACGCGGCGCTGTCCGCCGACCCGTCCAAGCTCGTGACGTTTGCCAGCGGCACCAGCACGGGCGACGGCACGCGCCCGGATTTTCTGCTCCAGCAGCTCACCAAGAGCTCGATGCAGTTTTCGCCCGACACTGGCATCGGCACCACCAGCACGCCGTTCTCCGGCACGATCACGACCTTCCTGCGCCAGGTCATCAGCCAGCAGGGCGAAGCCGCCAGCTCTGCCAGCAATCTCAAAGCAGGCCAGGACGTCGTGCTCGCGTCGCTGCAGCAGCGCTTCAATGACGCCTCGAGCGTCAATGTCGACCAGGAAATGACCAACCTGCTGACGCTGCAGAATTCCTACGCCGCCAATGCCCGGGTCATGTCGGCGGTGAAAGAAATGCTCGATACTTTAATGAGAATGTGAGGTTGTTATGAGCATCTCCTCGATCGGCGCGCAATCGGCGCAGGCCATCCAGTCGCTGGTGCAGATGCGCGCCCAGCTCGACGACCTGCAGCGCCAGATCAGCACCGGCCAGAAGTCGGCGACCTATGCCGGCATCGGGCTCGAGCGCGGATTGACCGTCGCTTTGCGCGCCCAGCTTTCCAACGTCAGCGCCTACAACGACACCATCAGCAATGTCGGCACCCGCCTCAGCCTGGCGCAGACCGCGCTCACCCGCGTCAGTTCGCTGAGCAATTCGATGCGCTCGACCATGCTGCAGGCCAACGCCGCCGGCACCAGCGCCGGCACGGTGCAGGCGGCGGCGAAGACCTCGCTCGACGAATTGCTCGGGTTGCTCAACACGCAGGCCGGCGACCGTTACCTGTTCTCCGGCCGCAGCACCGACCAGCCGGCGGTCGACTCGATGAATCACATCCTCGACGGCGACGGCGCGCGGGCCGGCCTCAAGCAGCTCATCGCCGAACGCAAGGCGGCCGACCTGGGCGCCGCCGGCACCGGCCGCCTGACGGTGACGGCGCCGACCGCGACCTCGGTCAGCGTGGACGACGAAGCCTCGCCCTTCGGTTTCAAGCTGGCGTCGGCGGCGTCGACGTTGTCGAACGCGAACGTCACCAACCCGAGCGGCACGCCGCCATCGACCATGACGGTCGATTTCACCGGTTTGCCGAGCGCCGGCGAGAGCCTGACGCTGCGGCTGACGCTGCCCGACGGCAGCAGTGAGAACCTGACGCTGACGGCGACCACGGATTCGCCGCCGGCCGCCGGCGAGTTTACCATCGGCGCGACCGCGGCCGACACCGCGACGAACTTCCAGACGGCGCTCGACACCGCCATCGGCACGCTCGCGGATACGTCGCTGACCGCGGCCTCGGCGGTTGCCGCCTCCAACGATTTCTTCGACGCCGACGCCAGCAATCCGCCGATGCGGGTCGACGGACCGCCCTTCGACACCGCCACCGGCATGATCGCCGGAACGGCGGCCAACACCGTGATCTGGTACACCGGCGAAGCCGGCACCGACCCGGCGCGCGAAACCGCCAATGCGCGGATCGATCAGTCGCTGTCGGTCAGCTACGGTGTCCGCGCCAACGAAACCGGCATCCGCACCGTGGTGCAGAACCTCGCCACGCTGGCGGCCACGACCATCGCCTCGAACGATCCGAATGCGGCGGGCTTGAGCACGGCACTCAACAAGCGGCTGACGTCCAACCTAAGCAGCACCAGCGGCGGACAGACCGTCACCGACATCCAGGCCGAACTCGCCGGCGCGCAGACCTCGCTTGCTGCCGCCAAGAGCCGGCATCAGCAGACCGCCGCGACGCTGGGCGACTTCCTGCAGGAGATCAGCGGTGTGTCGAACGAGGAAGTCGGCGCCCAGATCCTGGCCTTGCAGACACGCATGGAGGCCTCGATGCAGACCACGGCGATGATGTTCAAGACCAGCCTGGTCAACTACTTGAGCTAACAGCTGCGCTGCGCGCTGGCCTGACAGGCCGGCCCATGAAAAAAGACCGCGGCCAGACCGCGGTCTTTTCACTTTTCACGGATGAACCGGCTCAGGCGGCGCGGCCGAGCAGCCCGGCCGCCAGTTCGCGATTAATGGTGATCAGCGCGCCGAGGCTTTCCGGCTTCGGGTCGGCCAGCGTCGCCACTGTCTGCTTCAGCACGAACAGGCCGAGATTGGCGACGTTCTGGCGCACGTTGACCGGCAGCGGATTTTCCGGGTTCGTGGCCGACGTCATGAAGATCGTCCACAGCTTGCGATTGTTGAGCAGCGCGGCGTCCAGCTCGGAGTATTTGGCCTCCCAGCCGTCCTTGATCATCTGCAGGCGGGCCGCCGCGTCGAGCAGCAGATCGGCCTCACGCTCACGCGGATTTGCTGTCTGCTGGGCGATTGCCCCGTACGCTTTTGCCGCATGATGCATTGTCGAGCAGCTCCTTTTCGTAGGCAATAAGAGCCCTGGCGCTTTTGAGCGCCCTGTACATTTCGCCGGCCAGGATGTGGTTGCTGACTTCGACGATGTGCGGCCACGCGCTCGGCGCGGCCTGCACGAGATCGCGCATCAGCAAGAAATAGGTCTGATGGTGCGCGGACGGATCGCGCGACGTGTACATCAGCTGGACGACGAGATAGATGCGCTTGGCCGGCGTGTCCGCCTGCTCCGGCGTCATAATGTCTTTTTCGCGCAGGATCGCCGCATGGCCCTCGATCAGCAGCCGCGTGCGCTGGTCGCCATTGGTGACCAGACAGTCGCCGAGGATGAAGCGTTCGCCGGGTTTGAGCTCGACCTTGAGGCCCATGTCGGTGGCGTTCCTTAGACTGCTCTTTTCGTAGCCCGGCTAGGCTTAATGAACTGTTCCTGCGCCGGGCCCGAGCGCGCTTGTTATTGGAACAGCTTGAGGACGTTCTGGTCGGCCTGCGAGGCCAGCGACAAGGCCGTGGTCGAGAGCTGCTGACGGGTCTGCAAAGCGAGCAGATTGGCGCCCTCTTCGTTGCTGTCGGCCAGCGTCAGGTTGTCGGCGCCGGTGTTGAGCGTGTTGATCATCGCCTTGGTGAAGTCCTGGCGGACCTGTACGGTCTGCAGGTTCGAGCTCAGCGCCTGCGACTGGGACCGCAGGGTGACCAGCGCGGCCGTCAGTTCGGTCCCCGCGGTCGTGATATCGCCGGCAGTCGCCCAGGCGTTGGCCGAGGCGGCGATTGCCAGATCGCCGGCGCAGGTGTTGTTGACGCCAGCGATCGTGACGGTCGAGGACGCGCTCTCGTTCAGGGTGATGGTGAGGTTGTTGCCGCCCAGCAGGTTGGTGCCGTTGATGCCGGAGTCGCTCGACAGCTGGTCGATCTGGGTGCGGATAGAGTCGAACTGGCTCGCCAAAGTAGCGCGCACATTGGTGTCGGAAGTCTGCTGCGCCTGGCTCACCAGCGACTGGGCGGATTGCACCAGCTTGGTGATGGAGGTGATGCCGTTATTGGCGGCCTGAATGGTGTTGATGCCCGTCGACATGGTGTCGAGCAGCGCGTTGAGGTCGTTGGCGCGCACCGTCAGGCCCTGGGCAGTGAAGAAGTTGATGGGATTGTCCAACGCGGAATTGACCCGCTTGCCGGTGGCGAGCTTGGTCTGCGTCGATGTGATCAGGTCCGAAGTCTGCTGCAATTGCAGCAGGTTGGACCGGACGCCCGCTGAAAGGACAATGTCACTCATGGCAGACTCCATGCCTGGATGCGCCTTAACGGCAGGAGCGATAATCAATTATTAGGGTTGACAGAGGGTTAAGACCCGGGCGCCGGTAATAGATAATTAGCCATAATCGAAACGGACAAAAAAAACGGCGGCCCGAAGGCCGCCGTTTCCGTCGTTGGTGCCGGTTCGCCTACTGGAACAGCTTGAGCACGTTCTGGTCGGCCTGCGACGCAAGCGACAGAGCGGTGGTCGAAAGCTGCTGGCGGGTCTGCAAGGCGAGCAGGTTGGCGCCTTCCTGGTTCGAGTCGGCGAGGGTCAGCGAGTCCGAGCCGGCCTGCAGCGTGTTGATCATCGCCTTGGTGAAGTCCTGGCGGATCTGCACGGTCGACAGGCTGGAGCCCAGGGTCTGCGCCTGCGAACGCAGCGTGGTCAACGCCGTGGTCAGGTCGGTCGACGCGGCGGTGATGTCGCCGGTGGAAGCCCAGCTGTTGGCCGCAGCGTTGACGCTCAGGGCGCTCGCGGTCGTGTCGGTGACGCCGTTGATCGTGACGCTCGAGGTGGCAGCCTCGTTCAGGGTCACGGTCAGGTTGTCGCCGTTCAACAGGTTCTTGCCGTTGAAGCCCGAGTCAGAAGCCAGTTTGTCGATCTGGGTACGGATCGAGTCGTACTGGGTGGAGAGGCTGGCGCGGACCGCGGTATCCGAGGTCTGCTGGGCCTGGCTGGCGAGAGACTGGGCCGACTGGACCAGCTTGGTGATCGCCGAGATACCGTTGTTGGCGGCCTGAATGGTGTTGATCGCCGTGGACATGCCGTCCAGGAGGTTGTTCAGGTCGCTGGCGCGGTTATCGAGGCCCTGCGCGGTGAAGAAGTTGTTGGCGTTATCGAGGGCGGAGTTGACCCGCTTGCCGGTAGCAAGCTTGGTCTGGGTGGTGGCGATCAGGTCCGAAGTCTGCTGCAGCTGGAGCAGGTTCGAACGAACGCCCGAAGAGAGAACGATGTCAGACATCTTACGCTACCTTTCTGGTCACAGTGCCGTACTGGCATTTACACGTGTCGATCGCTTGGATCGGCAATTGTCATCTCATAGGCCCTCCCAATGGGCCGTAAAAAAACGTGGTTAACGAGTCGTTGCTTCGCTAGAGAATTTGTTTCGATTTGTTTCAGTTTATAAAGAATTTGCGGCGCGGGCGGTTCGATGCGGCGCGGATTTTGGTGAGGAAGCGAAAGGCCGGCGGTGCAATTCGTTAACGCTTTTCAAATGCTCAGCTTTTATTAATGCACTTGATGTAGACGTGCCGTATCCACAGGTGCGGCTATGTCGGGTTCCTCAGTCAACTTGTTCAGCGGCGAGTCGAACTGGCTTGCGACCACGCTGACCAACATCAAGAACTCTGAGAATCCGGCCGGGATTATGGGTGCCTTGCAGAACATGAGCGACGGCAGTGTCCGCTCATTCCTCAGCACGTCGAAAAGCGCCGCCAACGCTCTGGCAACGATCTCGCAGAGCAACGTCACCAACTCTTCCAACTTCTACGCCCAGCTCGCGAACCAGGCTCTGCAAGATCGGATGCAGAAGCAGCAGGAGCAGGCGCTCAAGGAGCTGCAGCGCACCCAGAACGAGGTGCAGCCCACGAACGTGCTCGACTCCTACATCTATTTCGAGGACGGCTCGTCGATCGACACCGAGAACAACATCCTGACGATGTCGGATGGCACGAAGATCGACACGGTAACCGGCGCCGAGATGTTCGACTCGGCCTCGATCATCCAGATGGCCAACGGCGCCTATCTCGACACCGCGAACAACATCCTGACGATGTCGGACGGCACCCAGATC
>CAYJPU010000083.1:5069-13423 GCA_964372105.1 uncultured Undibacter sp. | reverse complement strand
GCCAGCGCAGGATCGGTGGCGATGACGCCGATGACGGCGGAAGCGATGACGAGCCAACGAAGCTGCATGGTTCTCTCCAACTGACGCGCGGTGGGTATCGGCAAATCGCCAGTTTGGCAACAGTTCCCCCACAAGCCGGCGTTTTCAAGGACGCCGGCCGACGCGCATGACTACCATTCAACCGAGCGTGGTCGCCGCGACCCACCACGCCGGGCGCGCCTTCTGGAGCCGGCTTGCGGCGGCGGTGGCGTCTGCGGCGGACGAAAACAGCGCGAAGCAGGTCGAGCCCGAGCCGGACATGCGGGCGAGCCGCACCCCCGGCAAGGCGGCGAGCGCGTCCAGCACCTCGGACACCGCCGGCACGCAGGCGATGGCCGCGTCGGTCAGGTCGTTGCCGTGCGCGGCGAGGTAATCGAATATCGCATCGGCGCTTTCCGGTACGGCGGCCAGCGGCGCGCTGCCGACGCGCGCCAGCGACAACTTGGAAAACACGTCGCGGGTCGCCAGCGCCACGCCGGGATTGACCAGCACGGCGGCAAGCTTCGGCATGTCGATCGGCGCGGACAATTGCTCGCCGACGCCGCGCATGATCCGCGCGCGCGGGTCCAGGCAGACCGGCACGTCGGCCCCGACGACAAGCGCCGCCGCCGCCAGCCGGGGGTCGTCGAGCGCGATCCCGTTAAGGCGCGCGGCCAGCCGCAGCGCCGCCGCGGCGTCCGACGAGCCGCCGCCGATGCCGGCCGCGACCGGCAGGTTCTTGTCGAGCTGAAAATGTCCGGCCTTGAGCCCTGGCACACACGCGCGCAACGCGGCGACGGCCTTGAGCACCAGATTATTGGCAATCGGCCCGCAGGCATCGGCATAAGGACCGGTAATGGATAGGCCCATCAACGCATCCGGACGAAGCGTCAGCCTGTCGCCGCACGCGGCGAACGCCACCAGGCTTTCGAGTTCGTGATAGCCGTCGGCGCGCCGGCCGATGACGCGCAGCGTCAGGTTGATCTTGGCGGGAGCCTGTTCGACCAGTGCGGCGGTCACGGATGCCTCGCGGACGAGCCGTCAGCCGCCGTCGCCGGTCTTCTTGGTGGCCTTGGCCTGATTGGCAGATTCGGGCGCCAGACCGTTCTTCAGCTTCTCTTCGATCTTCGGCAGTTCGTCCGGATCGGGCTTGAGGTCGCGCGCGTGCGCCCACTGGAACTTGGCCTCGAGCTCGCGGCCGACGCGCCAATAGGCGTCGCCGAGATGGTCGTTGATGGTCGGGTCTTCCGGCTTGAGCTCGATGGCGCGGTCGAGCTGCTTCACGGCCTCTTCGTAGTTGCCGATCCGGTAATAGGCCCAGCCGAGCGAGTCGACGATGTAGCCGTCGTCCGGCCGCTGCTGCACGGCCTTCTTGATCATGGCCATGCCTTCGTCGAGGTTGATGCCCTGATCGATCCAGGAGTAGCCGAGATAGTTGAGCACGTGCGGCTGCTCGGGAAACAGTTCGAGCGCCTTCTTGAGGTCGGCTTCCGCCTTCTGCCACTGCTTCGAGCGCTCGTAGCAGATGCCGCGGAAGTAGAACATCACCCAGTTCGACTTCTCGGGCTTGGCGACCAGATCGATGCCCTTGGCGTAGACGTCGCCGCATTCGGCGAACTTCTTGTGGCCGCGCAGCACATTGCCGAGCGCCATGATGGCTTCGATGTCGTCCGGGCGCAGCTTGATCTCCGCCTGCAGACGCTTCTCGGCCTCCTCGGCGCGATCGAGCGCGTCGAGATTGGCGGCCATCTGGATGGCGGCGTTGCGGTGGAGCGGCGAACTCGCCGGCACGCGCTCGTAGATCTTGATCGCCAGCTCCGGCTTCTTCAGCGATTCATAGAGGTCGGCGAGCGACAGCAGCGCCAGCGAATGGCTGGGCGCGAGATAGAGCGAGAGCTGCAGATAGACGAGGCCGAGGTCCTCGCCGCCGCGGCGGCCGAGCGAGGCGCCGAGACCGTACAACGCCTCGGCCGCGCCGGCCTGCGCCGACGAGATCAGCAGCGGCAGCTTTTCGCCGGCCTTGAGCTTTTTCATGGCCTCGACCACCAGCGGGTGGCGCGGCAGCACCTTGTCAAACGCTTCGTAGACCGCGAGCGCTTCCTGCGGCGACTTGTTGCGCGACAACCAGCTGCCGTAGGCCTCGACCACGCGCAGCGCGGACGAGTCGGCCTTGTGGGCGCGCTCGAAGCGCTTGCCGGCTTCCTTCTCGTTGCCGGCGAGGTCGTAGATCATGCCGGCGTGCAGATCCTTGAAGATCGCATACCAGTCCGGCCCCGCGAGCCGGTCGATGGACGCGACCGCGCCTTTGGAATCTTTGGCGCCGTATTGGCTCCAGGCCGACAGCAGCGTGGCGGTGAGATCGGTGATCGGGCCGCGCACCGACTGCGCCAGCTCCTTGCGCGCGTTGCCGAACTGTTTCTTTTTGAGCGCGGCGACGCCGATGACGAGGCGCGCGACGCGGTCGCTCTTGTCGGCCTGCGCGACGCGGTCGGCGAATTTCACGGCGTCGTCGATATTGCCGTCGACCAGCAGCGACAGGAACGTGCGGTCGAGCAGCTCCGGATTCTTCGGATCGCGGTTGAGCGCGGCGCGGTAGTAGACGGCGGCATAGCCGGCGTCGCGCATCTGCCCGGCATGACGGGCGGCGAGATAGCTGCCCGAGGCGGTCAGCCCAATGAGGTCCTGCTCGGTCGGCTGCGCGGAAAGCTCGACCGGGGCGGCGGCCAGAAAGGCGGTGAGCGCGGTGCCGGCAATGCACCGGGCGAAGCTCGAAGAAGTCACTGGCGACGCTCCAAATAGGCGATGGCGGCGCAACGCGCGCAAATCGCCAAGGTTGAGCCGAGAATGGCCTTTTTGCGCCGCTCCCGCAAGAACAGCCCTCGGCGGCGTCCGGGCAAGACGGCCCAAGAACTCAGCGCAAGCTTGAATGCCCGGATGTGGCGGTATCGTGGCCGCCGCGCGCCGGCCGCCGTCACATGTTGGGATAATTCGGGCCGCCGGCGCCCTCGGGCGGAACCCAGGTGATGTTCTGATTCGGGTCCTTGATGTCGCAGGTTTTGCAGTGGACGCAGTTCTGGGCGTTGATGACGAACTTCGGCGCGCCGCCCTCTTCTACCCACTCGTAAACTCCGGCCGGACAGTAGCGCGCCGACGGCCCAGCGAACACGTCATGCTCGGAGCGCTTCTGCAACTCCATGTCCTTCACCTTCAGATGCGGCGGCTGGTCCTCTTCGTGATTGGTGTTGGAGAGGAACACCGACGACAGCCGGTCGAAGGTCAGCTTGCCGTCCGGCTTCGGGTACGCGATCGGCGTGCATTCCGACGCCGGCTTGAGCGACGCGTAATCGGGCTTGCCGTGACTGAGGGTGCCGAACAGCGAGAAGCCGAGCGTGCGCGTCCACATGTCGAGACCGCCGAGCATAATCCCAAGCAAGGTGCCGAGCTTCGACCATAGCGGCTTGGCATTACGGACGCGTGACAGGTCCTTGCCGATCGGCGAGGCCTGCCAGGCGCTGTCATAATCGGCGAGCTCGTCATGGCTACGGCCGCCCGCGAGCGCTGCGGCGGCGGCGTCGGCCGCCAGCATGCCGGACAGCATGGCGTTGTGGCTGCCTTTGATGCGCGGCACGTTCATGAAGCCGGCGTCGCAACCGACGAGCGCGCCGCCCGGGAATATCAGCTTCGGCACCGATTGAAAGCCGCCTTCGGTCAGCGCACGAGCGCCATAGGCGAGCCGCTTAGCCCCGTCGAAGGTGTCGCGCACCAGCGGATGGGACTTGAAGCGCTGGAACTCCTCGAACGGCGACAGATACGGGTTCGCGTAGTTCAGGTGCACCACGAAGCCGACCGACACCAGATTGTCGTCGAAGTGGTAGAGGAACGAGCCGCCGCCGGTCGAGCCGTCGAGCGGCCAGCCGAACGAGTGCTGCACCAGGCCCTTGCGGTGCCTGTCGGGCGCGACCTGCCACAGCTCCTTCAGGCCGATGCCGAATTTCTGCGGCTCGCGGCCTTCCGCCAAGCCGAACTTCGCGATCAGCTGCTTGCCGAGATTGCCGCGCGCGCCTTCCGCGAACAGCGTGTACTTGGCGCGCAGCTCCATGCCGCGGGTGAAGCTATCCTTCGGCGCGTTGTTCTTGCCGATGCCCATGTCGCCGGTGGCGATGCCTAAGACCGCGCCGTTGCCGTCGTACAGAACCTCAGTCGCGGCGAAGCCGGGATAGATCTCGACGCCAAGCGCTTCCGCCTTGGTGGCGAGCCAGCGGCACACGCTGCCGAGCGAGACGATGTAGTTGCCGTGGTTGCCCATCAGCGGCGGCAGCAGCAAATTCGGCAGCCGCAGCGCGCCGCTGGTGCCGAGGTAATAGAAGCGGTCGTCGGTGACTTCGGTCTTGACCGGGCTGTCGTCCGAGCGCCAGTCCGGCAGCAATCTGTCGAGGCCGACCGGGTCGATGACCGCGCCGGAGAGAACGTGGGCGCCGACCTCGGAGCCTTTTTCCACAACGACGACTGAAATGTCGGGGCTGACCTGCTTGAGGCGAATGGCGGCGGCCAGGCCCGCCGGCCCGGCGCCGACCACCACAACGTCAAATTCCATCGCTTCGCGGGCAGGCAGTTCGGTCATGAAATTTCTCCTCAGCCCCTTTTTCCATTTTTGCACACGGGCGGCAATCGCGAAGCGGTCATGCTAGGGTGCAAAAATGGCGTCGATCGACAACAAACCCGCGCATGAGCTGCTCGACTTCTACCTGGAAGCCGGGGTCGACGCGGCTCTGGGCGAGGAACCTGCGGATCGCTTCGCCGAAATTGAATCCCTCCCTCCCCCTGAAAGGGGGAGGCCGATCCGCGAAGCGGATCGGGTGGGGGGCGGGGCAAATAAACCCCCCCCGGCCACGGTTAACGGGGGCCAACCCCCCCCGTCAGGGGAGGGAAAAAGTCTTCCCGCCCCCGACGCCGCCGCCATGGAAGCGCGCGCGGCGGCGAAAGGCGCGCAGACGCTCGACGAGCTGCGCGCCATCCTGGAGCGGTTCGACGGCTGCGCACTCAAGGCCACCGCCACACGGCTGGTGTTCGCCGACGGCAATCCGCAAGCCCGCGTCATGCTGGTCGGCGAGGCGCCCGGCCGCGACGAGGACATCGAGGGCCTGCCGTTCGTCGGCCGCTCCGGCAAGCTGCTCGACCGCATGCTGGCGGCGATCGGCCTCGACCGCAGCTCGGTCTACATCGCCAACATCGTGCCGTGGCGGCCGCCCGGCAACCGCACGCCGACGCCGCAGGAGTCGCAGATCTGCCTGCCCTTCATCCTGCGCCAGATCGAGCTCGCCGACCCGGACGTGCTGGTCTGCCTCGGCGGCCCGTCGGCGCAGACGCTGCTCGGCGTCAAGGACGGCATCACCAAGACGCGCGGGCGCTGGTTCACCTTCAACGCCGGCAAGCGCGACATTCCCGCGATGCCGACCTTCCATCCGGCGTTCCTGCTGCGCAGTCCGCTGCAGAAGCGATTCGCCTGGCGCGACTTCCTGGCGATCAAGAAGGCGCTCGACGGTTAGTTGCACCGCCAGCAGTAATCCGGGCGTCACGATCACGACGATGGTGCGGACGAAGGCGGCGCGATCGGAATTGATGTTCGTCAAGTCTGCCCTGACGGCCACGACGCGACCAATTTACCTTCATGGTGACGCACGCGAAGCCGGCACGTGCAGCCCCGCTTCGATTTATCGCAGCGAGCGGAACGCGGCGCCCGCCTAAAATGTTGCTAGAGGGTTATAGTTGCCTTTGGGGCCCGGCCGCCGGAGTTCACAATGGATTTTGAACCATTACTTTTGGCGCGGCTGCAGTTCGCCTTCACCATCACGTTTCACATCATCTTCCCAAGCTTCACCATCGGGCTGTCGGCCTATATCGCGACGCTCGGCGTGGTCTGGGTGCGCACCGGCGAGGAGCGCTTCCAGCACCTGATGCGGTTCTGGACCAGGATCTTCGCGGTGTCGTTCGCCATGGGCGTGGTGTCGGGCATCGTGCTGTCCTACCAGTTCGGCACCAACTGGAGCCGCTTCGCGGTCGTCACCGGCAACGTGCTGGGCCCGCTGATCGGCTATGAGGTGCTCACCGCCTTCTTCCTGGAGGCGACGTTCCTCGGCGTGCTGCTGTTCGGCTTCAACCGCGTGCCGCCCTGGCTCTATGTGCTGTCGGCCGCCGTGGTCGCGCTCGGCACCGCGCTGTCGGCGTTCTGGATCCTGTCGGCCAACAGCTGGATGCAGACGCCGAGCGGCCACGAGATCCGCAACGGCGTAGCCTTCCCGGTCGACTGGCTGCACGTCGTCTTCAATCCGAGCTTCCCGTATCGCTTCGCGCATATGCTCAACGCCGCCTACCTCACCACCGGCTTCGTGGTGCTGGCGGTCGGCGCGCGCTACCTGCTCGGCGGCCGCTACATCGCCGAAGGCCGCACGATGATGCGTATGGCGATCGGGCTGCTCGCGATCCTGGCGCCGCTGCAGCTCATCATCGGCGACCAGCACGGCCTCAACACGCTCGCGCACCAACCGATCAAGATCGCGGCCATGGAAGCGCATTGGGACGGCTCCAAGCCCGCCGACTTCCACATCTTCGCCTGGCCGGATGAAAAGGCCGGCGTCAACCGGTTCGAATTGTCAATCCCGAAAGGCGCGTCGCTGATCCTGACCCACAAGATGAACGGGCTGTTCCCCGGGCTGAACAGCGTGCCGCCGCCGGAGCGGCCGCCGGTGGCGCTGGTGTTCTTTTCGTTCCGCATCATGCTGGCGATCGGCTTTTTCATGATCGGCGCGGCGCTGCTCGGCGCATTCTTGTGGTGGCGCGGCTCGCTGTTCGAGCAGCGCTGGTACCTGCTCGTGACGGCGCATAGCTGGTGGACCGGATTTGTCGCCGTGGTCGCCGGCTGGGTCGTGACCGAGAGCGGCCGCCAGCCCTGGATCGCGACCGGCATCCTGCGCACGGCGGACGCGACCTCGCCGGTGCCGGGCGCGACCATCGCCGGCACGCTCGCTTTGTTCGTGCTGGCCTACGGCGTCGTGTTCTCGTTCGGCATTTATTACATCAACCGTCTGATCGCCAAAGGCCCCGACCGGTCGGCCACCGAAGAGAGCCGCGCGTTGGCGAACCGCCCGATCGCGGCCGCCCACGACGCCGGGCGCGACGCGATCCGGTAGCGCTGAAGACCCGAGGAGCGCGCCATGGAATGGTATCTGCCGCTGATCTGGGCCGCCGTCATCGGCGTCGCCGTGGCGATGTACGTCGTCATGGACGGCTTCGACCTCGGCATCGGCATCCTGTTCCCGACCGCCAGCAACGTAAGCGAGCGCGACCAGATGATGCGCTCGATCGCGCCGTTCTGGGACGGCAACGAAACCTGGCTGGTGCTCGGCGGCGGCGGATTGTTCGTCGCCTTCCCGCGCGCCTACGCCGTCATCATGCCGGCGCTCTATCTGCCGGTGATCGTCATGCTGCTGACGCTGGTGTTCCGCGGCATCGCGTTCGAGTTCCGCACGGTGTCGCGCAGCAAGACCGGCTGGAGCGTCGCCTTCACCGCCGGCTCGGTGCTGGCGGCGTTTTCGCAAGGCGTCATCCTCGGCGGCATGATCGAAGGCATCACGGTGCGCGACGGCGCCTTTGCCGGCGGCTCGTTCGACTGGGCGACGCCGTTCAGCCTGCTGTGCGGGCTGGCGCTGATCGCCGGTTACGGACTGCTCGGCGCCACCTGGCTGGTGATGAAGACCGAAGGCGCGGTGGCGCGGCGCGCCCGCCAACAGGCCAAGCTGCTGTTGATCGCGGTGCTGGTGTGCATGGTGGCTGTGAGCGTCTGGACGCCGCTGGTGGAGCCGCGCATCGCCGCGCGCTGGTTCACGCTGCCGAACATCCTGTATTTGTGGCCGGTGCCGGTGGTGACCGCGCTGGTCGCCTTCCTGGCCTGGCACTGGCTCGAGGACGGCCGCGACGCGCCGCCGTTTCTGGCCTCGATCGCGCTTTTTCTTCTGGGCTTTCTCGGACTGGCGATCTCGAACTTCCCCTATCTGGTGCCACCGTCCGTCACGGTATGGGATACCGCGGCGGCGCCCGCGAGCCAGATCTTCATGCTGATCGGCACGCTGCTGTTGCTGCCGATGGTGCTCGGCTATGTCATTTTCGTGTACTGGCTGTTCCGCGGCAAAGTGCGCGAAGGCGAGAGCTATCACTACCCTTTTTCTCGTCGTTCCGGGGCGCGGCCGCCCCAAGTCGGCTATAGCCGACTTGGGTGATCATATATTGCCGATCTCGGGTAAACCCGAGATCGGTGGCCGCGAGCCCGGTATCCATAATCC
>CAYJPU010000083.1:3310-5059 GCA_964372105.1 uncultured Undibacter sp. | reverse complement strand
GGGCCCGGCCCTTCGTGCCGTCCCGGAATGACGGTCTGGGCGCCGCCGGCGGCCGGATCACCGACCAGCCGAGCCGGATGAGCGGCAGAAAGCCTTGCACCGTGAGCGCGAACGAGCGCGGCACTTCCGCCACCATCTCGGGGAACTGCGCCTTGATCGCCGGAGGCGGCGTGCCGGCAGCGTCGGCGGCGGGCCACACCAGCAGTGCGCCGTGCGTGCGCAGATCGGCGGCCGTGACCCAGGGGCTGCGCTCCGGGGCCCAGGCGAAATAGACATGGGGCCGGCTCGGTGCCGACATCGCGATCAGCGGCGCGAGCTTCGGATCGCCGGTGATATAGGTCAGCGGCTTGCCGGTGCGGCGCGCGAAGATGTCGCCATAGAAGCGGCCCTCGGCGTTGGCCGGCTGCGCGATGGCGAGGTCGGTCTTCAGCGCCCACGGCAACAGCGCGATGCCGAGCACCACCAGCGCCGGCGGCGCCACCAGCAGGCCGAGCCAGGCCGACGACAGCACGCGCTCGCGATAGAGCTGCACCTGGTCGCCGGCCGCGACCACGACCGCGAGCCCCGACAGCACCACCAGCGGCGCGATGCGGTCGAGCGGCCCGAGCCGGCCGCTGGCAAACACCAGCGCCACCGCGGCGAGCGCCGGAACCAGCGCGAACACATAGACGTACAGCCGGGCGAAGCCCTGCACCGGATTGCGCACGATCTCCGGCGCGCGTTCGTGCCGCTTGCGCGGCCAGCCGCTCGCCACCGCCACCAGCAGCGCAAGGCCGAGATGCGTGAGCAGCAACGTCATCGCGAGCCAGAGCCAGGGCGACATCCGGCCCGCCGCCGCCACGCTGTCGTTGAGGCCGGACAGCACGAGGTCGCGCATCTGCGCGAGCCAGGCCGCATGCGGGAAGACGACGATGGCAAACAGCACCAGGCCGAGCCACGGCTCCGGCGCGAGCAGCGCGCGCTGGCTGCGCGGACTGGCGAGCGTGAACACGACCAGCGTCACGAGCAGCAGCACGCCGACATAGCTCGACAGCAGCAGCAGGCCGAAGTCGAGCGCCAGCAGGAACCAGTAGCCGCGCTCGCCTTCGCCGACCGCGCGCCAGTAGTGCAGCAGCGCCAAGCCCCACAGCGGCGTGGCCAGCACGGCGGGGCTGAAGTTCGGGCTCGGCACGGTGAAGGCGGAGACGCCGACCATCAGCAGCACGCCGAGCACCGCATGGCGCGTGCCGACGATGCGGCAGCCGAGCGCAAACACCGCCCAATAGGCGACCACGATGCAGGCCTGAGCCAGCGCGTAGACCCCGAACATACCGGCGAGGCGGAAGGCGCCCTCGCCCAGCCAGAACGCCAGCGGCGGCCCGAGATAGCTGCCGAGCAGGAATTCGTGGCCGATGGCCAGGAGCAGCGGCACGTCGCCGGGCGGCGCGCTGTAGAACAGCGCCGGCACGATCGTCCACAGCACGGCCTGCGTCAGCGCGACGGTCCAGAACACCACCGCCGGGCGTCCGCGCAGGAATTCGATGAGCAGGGAGACGTAGTGCATTGGCGTGCGCGCGCTATCTTTCTTATCCCTCCCCTTTCAGGGGAGGGGGTAGGCGGCCTACGGCCGCCGTCCTTTTAATCCAAGAAGCCGATGCGTAGCATCGGCTTTGCGCGCAGCGCCGGGGGTGGGGTCATTTCTAAGACGACACCGCCCCCCCCCCGCGTGCTTCGCGCGCCACCCACCCCCCCAACCGGGGGAGGGAGAAA
>CAYJPU010000083.1:0-3300 GCA_964372105.1 uncultured Undibacter sp. | reverse complement strand
GCGCGGGGCGGGGGCGCCCCCCCCCCCCCCCCCCGCCCCGGGCCGCGCCCCCCCCAACAAACATAAATCTCTTCACCCCACCCGACTCCTCGCTTCGCTCGGAGCCACTCTCCCCTGACAGGGGAGGGATGAAGCGAGCGCGGTGCAATCGCCGAAAGAGAAATAAAGAACGGCGGCTAAAGAGGCAACAACGCGGCCGCGGCCTCGTCCGACAGCTCACCGAGCGCGGCGAGCTTGGCCGCCACCGGCGCGAAAGACCGGCGATGGTGGATGGTCGGCCCGAGCGTCGCCAGCGCGGCGAAATGCTCCGGCACGCCGTAGCCCATATGACGCTCGAAGCCGTAGCCGGGATGCGCCAGGCCGACTCGCGCCATCAGCCGGTCGCGCGTCACCTTGGCGACGATCGAGGCGGCGGCGATCGACAGCACCAGCGCGTCACCCGACACCACGGCCTCGCAGTCGCAGCCGCAGTCGATCTTCATGTTGCCGTCGACGAAAACCAACTTCGGCTTGACCGGCAGCGCCTTGACCGCGCGCGCTAAGGCCCACAGCGACGCGCGCAGGATATTGTCGCGGTCGATGCGGTCGGTAGAGCCGAAGGCCACCGCCACTTCCGCCGAGGCGCAGATCTTGCCGTAGAGCTTCTCGCGCGCCGCGGCGTCGAGCTTCTTGGAATCGTTCAGGCCGCGCGGGATGCGGGCTGGGTCGAGCACCACCGCCGCCGCCACCACCGGACCGGCGAGCGGGCCCCGGCCCGCCTCGTCGCAGCCGGCGATCGGCCACACGCCCTTGGCGAGCCAGCGCCGCTCGCGCCGGAACGTCGGGCGCAGCACGGGCTCCTTGAGCGGCAGGCGCCTGGGGTCTGCTTTGCGGGGCATGGCCGAGCAGTCGCGCGGCGCGGCCTCGAAGTCAATGCAAGGAATTTACAGGTGTGAAATTCGGGGATTGGCGCCGGGATGGCATAACCGGCGGCGATCCGCCACACTCGCGGCCATAAAAACAAACCACCAGGGGAAATGCTCATGGCGCGTCTGGATCTGATCGGGAAGTGGCTGACGGCCGTGGCGGTGTCGGGTCTCGTGCTCACCACGGGAAGGGCCGAGGCCCAGACTTATCCGTCGAACAAGATCACCCTCATCGTCGCGTTTGCGCCGGGCGGCGTCGCCGACACGCTGGGGCGGTTCATCGCGCAGGGCTTGAGCGAGCGCCTGCGCCAGAACGTCGTGGTCGAAAACCGCGGCGGGGCCGGCGGCAATATCGGCGCCGCCGCCGTCGTCCATGCCGCGCCCGACGGCTACACTTTGCTGGTCACCACCACGGCGCTCGCGATCAACGAATCGCTGCGCGAGACCAAGCCGTTCGCGGCGAGCGACCTGAAGGCGGTCGCCATCACCGCCTCGAGTCCGGAGACGCTGATCACCAGCCCGAGCAATCCGGCCAACTCGCTCGCGGACCTGATCAAGGCGGCGAAGGGCAAGCCGATCACCTACGGCTCGGCCGGCGTCGGCAGCGGCTCGCACATCGAAGCCGCGTATTTCTTCAAGATCCTCGCCAAGGTCGATGCGACCCACGTGCCGTTCCAGGGCGGCGCCCCGGCGATGAACGCGGTGCTCGGCAATCAGATCGACGTGTGGGCGACCACCTTGGGCGGCGGCGCGGCGGCGCAGATCGCGGCCGGCAAGCTCAAAGGGCTCGGCGTCACCAGCGCGAAACGCACCACGGTGGTGCCGAACGTCCCGACCTTCGCCGAACAGGGCTTTGCCGGCTACGACGTCGCGTCCTGGGTCGGCGTGTTCGCGCCGGCCAAGACCGATCCGCAGATCATCGCGACGCTCAACGCGGCGATCAACGAAACCATCAAGTCGCCCAGCGTTCAGGAAAAGCTGAAGAGCATCGGCTTCGACCCGATCACCGGCACGCCGGCGCAGGCCGACGCCCTGTTCAAGGCCGAAGTCGACAAATGGGGCAAGATGGTCAAGGCGATCGGCTTGACCGTCAAATAACCGGCGCCGGTTTCGGACGACGTCAGTCGGGCACAGTCACGCGGCCGTCGTCGGCCAGCGCGAAGCCGGGGTTGTGCGCGACTTCCCACAGATGGCCGTCGGGGTCGGCGAAGTAACCAGCATAGCCGCCCCATGACGTTTTCTGCGGCGGCTTCGGCACCGTGCCGCCGGCGGTCCAGGCTCTTGCCACGACCGCATCGACGTCGGCTTCCGAGCGGCAATTCCACGCCAGCGCGACGCCGCGAAACGCCGGCGCATTGCCCGCGACGTTGGCATCTTGAGCAAGTTCAGCCGCCGGCCAGACCGCGAGCGTGCAGGCGCCGGCCTGGAAGAAGCCAACGCCCGGCGCGGCGCGCAGCCGGCGCGCGAAGCCGAGCGCTTCGTAGAAGGCGATGCTGCGGGCAAGATCGCCGACGCCAAGCGTCACCAGCGAAATGTGGGCGGCGGGTTCGCTCATTCACACACTCATTGTCTGACAAAAACTCAGAACAGGCTCAACTGTTCGCTGCCGGCTTTCGGCGGCCGGAAATGCTGGGTCGATAGCGGCAGGCGCGCGGTGTTCAGACCGAGCTTTTCGCAGGCGAGTTCGAAGCGGCGGCCGATCATCCAGGCATAGGGCCCGGTGCCCTTCATGCGCGTGCCCCAGGTCGAATCGTAATCTTTGCCGCCGCGCGTGTCGCGCACCAGCTGCAACACATGGCGGTAGCGGTCGGGATAGTTCGCCATCAGCCATTCGCGGAACAGGTCGCGCACCTCGAGCGGCAGCCGCAGCAGCACGTAACCCGCCTCCTTGACGCCGGCGGCGTGCGCGGCGTCGAGGACGCGTTCGATCTCCATGTCGTTGAGCGCGGGGATCACCGGCGCCACCATCACCGTGGTCGGCACGCCGGCGTCGCTCAGCCGGCGCAAGGTTTCCAGCCGCCGCATCGGCGTGGCCGCGCGCGGCTCCATCTTGCGCGCCAGTTCGGGATCGAGCGTCGTCACCGACAGCGCCACCTTGGCGAGCTTGCGCTCGGCCATGCGGGCGAGAATGTCGAGATCGCGCAGCACCAGCGCCGACTTGGTGACAATACCGACCGGATGGCCGGCGCGGTCGAGCACTTCGAGGATGCGGCGCATCACCTGGTAGCGGCGCTCGATCGGCTGGTACGGATCGGTGTTGGTGCCGATCGCGATCACCTTCGGCTGATAGCTCGGCGACGACAGCTCGCGCTCCAACAGGTCGGCCGCTTCCGGCTTCACGAACAGCTTGGATTCGAAGTCGAGCCCGGGCGACAGGCCGAGATAGGCGTGCGTC
>CAYJPU010000082.1:5415-13480 GCA_964372105.1 uncultured Undibacter sp. | reverse complement strand
CAGAAGGAGCCGCACGAGGTCTACGAGATGGTGATCGCGCAGGTCACCCGCGCGCGCAGCCACACCGACGACGTCGAATGGTCGTCGGAGGACGGCACGCGCACCGAGCACGACTTCCTGTGCCGTTGCGTCGAAGCCGCCATCAAGGCCGGCGCGACCACGATCAACATCCCCGACACGGTCGGCTACACCACGCCGGACGAGTACTTCAACCTGTTCAAGATGGTGCGCGAGCGCGTGCCCAATTCCGACAAGGCGGTGTTCTCCACCCATTGCCATAACGACCTCGGCATGGCGGTGGCCAACTCGCTGGCCGGCGTGCGCGCCGGCGCGCGCCAGATCGAATGCACCGTCAACGGCATCGGCGAGCGCGCCGGCAACGCCGCGCTGGAAGAAGTCGTGATGGCGATCAAGACCCGCAACGACGTCTATCCTTACGCCACCGGCATCGACGCCACCATGCTGACGCGCGCGTCCAAGCTGGTGGCGGCGGCGACGTCGTTCCCGGTGCAATACAACAAGGCCATCGTCGGCCGGAACGCCTTCGCGCACGAGAGCGGCATCCATCAGGACGGCATGCTCAAGAACGCGCAGACCTACGAGATCATGACGCCGGAATCGGTCGGCGTGAAACAGACCTCGCTGGTGATGGGCAAGCACTCCGGCCGCCACGCCTTCATCCACAAGCTGGAAGAGCTCGGCTATCAGTTGGCCGCCAACCAGTTGGAAGATGCCTTCGTCCGCTTCAAGGCGCTGGCCGACAAGAAGAAGCAGATCTACGACGAGGACATCGAGGCGCTGGTGGACGAAGAAATTGCGACCGCCCACGACCGCATCAAGGTGCTGTCGCTGACCGTGATCGCCGGCACCATGGGCCCGCAGACCGCGACGCTGACGCTCGACATCGAGGGCAAGCACGTCACCACGCAGTCGACCGGCAACGGTCCGGTGGACGCCATCTTCCGGGCGATCCGCGCGCTGGTGCCGCACGAGGCGACGCTCGAGCTGTATCAGGTCCATGCGGTAACCGAGGGCACTGACGCGCAGGCCGAAGTTTCGGTGCGGCTGTCGGAGGAGGGGCGCTCCTATACCGCCAAGGGCGCCGATCCCGACACGCTGGTCGCGTCGGCCAAGGCCTATCTCGGTGCGCTCAACAAGCTGATGAGCAAGCGGAACCGCGCGCTCGGCATCGAACACCGTATTCACGCCAACGACGCGGGCTGAAAAGCACCGTTTTGACGAAGTTAGGATGCCGCGGCCCATCAGGCCGCGGCATTTTTCATCTTGGTATTTGGTTCCGGATGGAACCCAAAAACCTTATTTCGTCCGCATTTCGTTCGCGCTCTAGGCGGATTGTGACAGTACCCCTCGCGCCATCAGCCAATTGAAAACGCTTGGGGAACACATCGGAAATGAAGAAAATTCTTTGCGCGGGCGTGTGCGCGCTCGCGGTCGCCACCTTCATGTCCACGCTGCCCGCCAAGGCCAGCGACTATTCCGGCTATGCCGAGCGGGCGGCCGCCATCGACGTCGGCCGCATCAAGAGCGTGCTCCGGCTCACGGCCGAACAGGAACCCTATTGGCCGCCGGTGGAAGCCGCGCTGCGCGATCTCGCCCGCCGGCAGGCTCCGGCGGAGCAGGCCGGGCTGGTCAAGCGCATCAGCCGCCGGGTGGTTTCGGTCGTGCTCGACAGCGCCGCGATCCAGCGGCTCGCGGTCGCTGCCCGCCCGCTGATTTCCAGGCTCGACTCCCAGCAGATGCAGGCGGCCAGCGGCCTCGTCCACGAAATGGGCCTCGGCCCCGTCGTTGCTGCGCTGCGATAAGAACATTCCGCGCTGTAATGACCTTGGGCGGCGGAGATTCTGCCGCCTTTTTGCGCTTGACGGCACCTCAGCCGATGTTCGCTATTGGTCTACCTTGCCGGGCAACCGGTTTGATGCCAATTTGGCCGGCACAAAAGCGTCCAAAAAGCCCAATTCAGGCTTGATTACCCGGAGGAAAACCATGCGCAAATTGCTTCTTGCGGCCGTCGCCGCCGCTCTGATCGCTGCACCCGGCGCCGCCCTGGCGCAGCAGCCGATCCTCATCAAGTTCAGCCACGTCGTCGCGCCCAACACGCCGAAGGGCAAGGGCGCCGAAAAGTTCAAGGAGCTTGCCGAGAAGTACACCAACGGCAAAGTCAAGGTTGAGGTCTACCCGAACTCGACCCTCTACAAGGACAAGGAAGAACTCGAAGCCCTCCAGCTCGGCGCGGTGCAGATGCTGGCGCCGTCGAACTCCAAGTTCGGGCCGATGGGCATCAAGGACTTCGAGGTGTTCGACCTGCCGTTCCTGCTGCCGAACCTCGCCTCGCTGCGCAAGGTCACGGAAGGCCCGATCGGCCAGAAGATGCTCAAGCTGCTCGAGCCCAAGGGCATGATCGGCCTGGCCTACTGGGACAACGGCTTCAAGGAAATGAGCGCCAACAAGCCGCTGCGCGTGCCGGCGGACTACAAGGGCCTCAAGTTCCGCATCCAGTCGTCGAAGGTGCTGGAAGCGCAGTTCCGCCTGCTCGGCGCGACCCCGCAGGTGATGGCGTTCTCGGAAGTCTACCAGGCGCTGCAGACCGGCGTCGTCGACGGCCAGGAAAACACGCCGTCGAACATCTACACCCAGAAGTTCCACGAAGTGCAGAAGTACACCACGCTGACCAACCACGGCTACATCGGCTATGTGGTCGTGACCAACAAGAAGTTCTGGGACGGCCTGCCCGCCGACGTTCGTGGCCAACTCGAAAAGGCGATGAAAGAGTCGACCGCCTACGCCAACAGTACGTCGGCGAAGGAAAACGACGAAGCTCTCGCGGAGATCAAGAAGTCGGGCAAGACGGAGATCATTATTCCGACCGCTGCCGAAATGGCTGCGATGCAGAAGGCGATGGAACCGCTCTACGAGGACATGGGCAAGCGCGTCGGAAAGCAGTTGATCGACGACGTCCGCAAGACGGCGCAAGGCGCCACCAACTAACAAAAACGACGAGCCCTGGCGCGAATGCCGGGGCTCGTTGCTTTTCCAGGGGTGGGGATTCCATAACCTCGATTAAGAGGGCCGGGCGGCTGCGAGGGGCACTGCCTGCATAACAATCGGGATCTCCAGCCGCTGGGACGAATACATTCGTCCCAACGCGCATGAGGGCACAGTGTTTCTCCGTATTCTCGATCGATTGGAAGAAGTCCTGATCGCCAGCCTGATTGCAGGCGCGACGCTGGTCATTTTTGTCGCAGTCGCGCAGCGCTACATGCTCGGCATCCCGTTTCTCTACGACCTGGTCTACGACATCAATCTGACCTGGGCGCAGGAGCTGTGCATCTACATGTTCGTGTGGATGGCCAAATTCGGCGCCGCCTACGGCGTGCGTACCGGCATCCATGTCGGCGTCGACGTGATCGTCAACATGCTCGAGCCGCCGGCCCGCAAGCGGACCATCCTGTTCGGCCTGCTCGCCGGTGCGTTCTTCACCTTCGTCGTCGGCACCATGGGCGCCAAGTTCGTGATTGAGCTTTACCCGACCGACCAGGTGTCGCCCGACATGGAGATGCCGCGCTGGATCATCTTCCTGTGCGTGCCGCTCGGCTCCTACCTGATGTGCTTCCGCTTCCTGCAGGTGGCCTGGAAGTACTGGCAGACCGGCGAGTTGCCGCACCATGACCCGGGCCATGTCGAAGGCGTGGTCGAAAGCCCCGCCGCCGCCAGGGATCTCGCCGCGGAAGAACGCGCCGGCAATGGGGGCGTCCGATGAACAGCGCCCTCATCTTCGGCGGCCTGATCGCGCTGATGCTGACCGGCATGCCGATCTCGATCGCGCTCGGCCTGACCGTGCTCACGTTCCTGTTCGTCATGACGCAGGTGCCGATCGAAGCGGTGGCGCTCAAGCTGTTCACCGGGATCGAGAGCTTCGAGATCATGGCGATCCCGTTCTTCATCCTGGCCGGCAACTTCCTGACCCACGGCGGCGTCGCCCGCCGCATGATCCGTTTTGCCACCACCATGGTGGGGCACTGGTACGGCGGGCTGGGCTTGGCGGCGGTCGTCGCCTGCGCGCTGTTCGCCGCCATCTCCGGCTCGTCGCCGGCGACCGTGGTGGCGATCGGCTCGATCCTGCTGCCGGCGATGGTGCAGGCCGGCTATCCGAAGCGCTTCGGCGCCGGCGTCATCGCCACCTCGGGTGCGCTCGGCATCCTGATCCCGCCCTCGATCGTCATGGTGCTGTACGCGGTCGCGACCAGCGGCAGCGTGGCGCTCGATCCGGAAGGCAAACGCGTGCTGTCGGCGTCGGTGGCGCAGCTGTTCATGGCCGGCGTCATCCCCGGCATCATGCTTGGGGTCCTGCTCGGTTTGACCACCTTCTATCGCGCCTGGAAGAACAATTATCCGCGCATGGCAAAGGCCTCCTGGGCCGAGGCGCTGGTCGCGTTCCGCGATTCGATCTGGGGACTGCTGCTGATCGTGATCGTGCTCGGTGGCATCTATGCCGGGCTGTTCACGCCGACCGAGGCCGCCGCCGTCAGCGCGGTCTATGCCTTCGTCATAGCGGTGTTCGTCTATAGGGACCTTAATTGGTCCGATATTCCGAAGGTGCTGCTCGCGTCCGCCAACATGAGCGCGATGATCCTCTACATCATCACCAACGCGGTGCTGTTCTCCTTCCTGATGACCAGCGAGCAGATCCCGCAGTCCATCACCGCCTGGGCGACCAGCATGGGCATCGGACAGATCGAGTTCCTGCTGTTCGTGAACATCCTGCTGCTGGTCGCCGGCAACGTGATGGAGCCGTCGTCGATCGTGTTGATCACCGCGCCGATCCTGTTTCCGGTTGCGGTCGGATTGGGCGTGCACCCGGTTCACCTCGGCATTCTGATGACGGTGAACATGGAGGTCGGGCTCTGCCACCCGCCGGTCGGGCTCAATCTTTATGTCGCGTCCGGCATGGCCAAGATGGGCATCACCGAGCTCACCATCGCGGTGTGGCCGTGGCTGCTCACCATGCTGTGCTTCCTCGGCGTCGTGACCTACGTGCCCGAGCTGTCGCTCTGGCTGCCGCGCATGTTGGGCATGCTGTATTAGGGCGCGCCGCGAAAGTATCCGCGGCGCTTTCATTGATGAACAAACGTCAATGAACATTGCTTGCAGTTAATATCTGTCCAAAGCTTAACTTGATAAGGCAACGCGGCGCTCCTCTACTGGCGGCATCAGAAATGCCATTGGAGGCAGCCATGTTGAAATACGTTCTTGCCGGCACGACCGCGTTGGCGCTCGCCGGCGCGACCCTTGCCTATGCCCAGCCCGTTCCGGGCGGCGCTGGCGGTGCCGGCCGCGGCCAGCACTGGAAGATGAGCGCGCAAGACATCGCCGCGTTCGGCGACGCGCGCATCGCCGCGCTCAAGGCCGGGCTCAAGCTCACGCCCGAGCAGGAGAAGAACTGGCCGGCCGTTGAAGCCGCGCTGCGCGATATCGCCAAGCAGCGGTCCGAGCGCTTCGCCGCGCGCGCCAGCGCCGACAAGCCGACGGACCCGATCGAGCGCATGAGCCTGCGCGCCGAGGTGATGACGCAGCACGGCGCGGCCCTGAAGAAGCTCGCCGACGCCGCCGGCCCGCTCTACAAGAGCCTGGACGAGGGCCAGAAGAACCGCTTCGCCATGCTCGCCAAGCTCGGCGGCCGCGACGGCGGCTGGCACCACGGCCGGCATCACCGCGGCGGCCCGGGCGAGCGCGGTCCCCGCGGCTTCGAACGCGGCCCGATGGGCCCGGACGGCGGCCCGCGCCAGCAGTAGGCCTCACGAGAAGCAGGCGGCAGGCGAGGGCGCTCTCCCCGCGGCCCCCATCCGCCGACCTAGGAGCCGCCGGGCATGGCCCGGCGGCTTTTTTCGTTGTGTATCCGGGCCTTGGGCCGGGTTTTCGACCCCGGTTTGGCTGGACAGTGCGGCTGCGCTTTGCTAGATGACCCGCGCTCCCGAGGCCCAAGGCCTCGGCGGCAATCCGGGCGCTTAGCTCAGTTGGTAGAGCAGCTGACTCTTAATCAGCGGGTCGTAGGTTCGATCCCTACAGCGCCCACCATATTCTTCAAATCCTTGGATCATCCCGAAGCGTCCCGGCGCGGCCGCGCGACGCTAGACGTGATACTTGGGCCGCCGCTCACGCGCCCCGCCTCATGGACGTGATACCGTCGTGGCGCCCCCGGCTCGGGGCGATCGGGATATGCACAGCCGAAATACAACCGGCGCGGCATTGACGCTATTGTCGCCGGGCAACAGGTTTCGTCGGTCCCACGGAATTGACCGAAGGGCCGCTGCGCAGGAGTGCATGCCGTGATTGCGATTGAGGCCCTGCGTTACGTCCGTCTGGGGACGCCTGATCTCGCCGCCGCGGCCGATTTCGCGCAGCGCATCCTCGGCCTCGAACCGGTCGACAAGACCGACGATCAGGTGTTTTTCCGGTCGGACTATCGCGACCACACGCTGGTCTACTTCCGCGACAGCAAGCCGTCCTGCGCCGTGGCGCTGGAGGTGCGCGATCCCGACACGCTTGACGCGGCCGCCGCGGCGCTCAAGGCCGAGGGCTATGCGGTGACGCACGGCAGCCCCGACGCGGCCGAGCGCCGCAAGGTGAAGCGGTTCGTCGCCTTTGCCGACGGCAGCGGCAATGTGTTTGAACTGGTGGTGCGGCCGCGCCAGTCCGGCTGGCGCTATTTCCCGTCGCGCGACGCCGGCATCGTCGGCCTGGAGGACGTGGCGCTGCGCTCGACCGCCAACGGCGCCGACGAGAAGCTGTGGACCAAGGTCTTCAACGGCCGCGTCAGCGACTGGGTCGGCGAGGCGCCCTATATCCGCTTCGACGCCGCGCATCATCGCCTGGCGTTCCATCCCGCCGCCGGCAACGGCGTCCTCGCGATCGAATACGCCGTCGAGGACGTCGATCTGTTGATGCAGAGCAGCTACTTCCTGCGCTCGGCGCAGGTGCGCATCGTCGACGGTCCCGGCCGCCGGCCGTTCTCGAACCAGTTGTTCCTGACCTTCGCCGGGCCCGACGGCGTGCTGTTCAGTTATGTCGCGGAGGGCAGCCGCATCGCCGACGAGGCCGCCCACCGGCCTCGACAGTTCGCGAAAAAACGCCTTTCCTTCTGCGCGTGGGGCAGCGACTGCGACATCCCGGAACTGCAATAGGCGCTTAAGACCATGATCAAGCTTCAGGACGTCTCGTACGTGCGTCTCGGCACCGCCGACATCGAGGGCGCAACGCGGTTCGCCACCGACTACCTCGGTCTCGCGGTTGCGGAGCGCACCAAGGGCGCGGTCTATTTCAAGTCCGACGAGCGCGAGCACACGCTGTGTTACTTCGAGGGCGATCCGCGCGACCACACCGCGGCGTTCGAAGTGGGCTCGCGCGAGGACCTCGAGCTGGCGTCCAAGGAACTCGAAGCGCTCGGCCACGCCGTGCGCGCCGGCACCGCCGCCGAGGCCGAGGCGCGCAAGGTGAAGGACTTCGTCGCCTTCAGCGATCCGAGCGGCAACCGCATCGAGCTGGTGGTGCGGCCGGCTTATAGCGGGCAGCGCTATCACGGCGTGCGCGACGCCGGCATCACCGGCTTCAGCCATATCGGCCTGTGCAGCACCGATCCGGCGCGCGACGAGCTGTTCTGGACGCGGGTCTGCAACGCCCGCGTCAGCGACCGCATCGGCGAGGCGCCGTTGCTGCGCATCGACGAAGTCCACCACACGATCGCGCTGTTCCCGTCGAACAAGCCCGGCATCCAGCACATCAACCACCAGGTCGAGACCGGCGACGACGTGATGCGCTCGTTCCACTTCCTCAACGACCGCCAGGTGCGCATGGTGTTCGGCCCCGGCCGTCATCCGACCTCGTCGGCGCGCTTTTTGTATTTCGAAGGCCCGGACGACATGGTGTTCGAATATTCATCGGGCGTGAAATCGATCGCCGATGAACTGCTCTACCGCGAGCACCAGTATCCGTTCGACCCCAAGGGCTTCTGCAAGTGGGGCGCCAAGCCCAACATTCCGGAGTTTCAGAA
>CAYJPU010000082.1:0-5315 GCA_964372105.1 uncultured Undibacter sp. | reverse complement strand
TCGGCTCGGTCCAAATGAGCTCGCCGCGCTCCACCATGTAGTTCACGTGCGCGAGCACCTCGCAGAAGGCAAAGCTCATTTCGTGCGGCGTCAGCGCGTGATGGAACACGACCGGCACGAGATCGGCGGCCGAGCGCGGCGTGGTGCGGCAGGCGTCCGCGATCGCCGAGCAGCGCTTGCCGTGATGCTCCGTCAATTCGTCGATGCGGGTGTGCAGGCCGTAGAACGGCAATTGATGGCCCGGCAGCACCAGCGCGTCCTCGGCGAGCGAAGCCTTGAGCGACGTCAGCGAGCGCAGATAGAGGCCGAGCGGATCGCCTTCCGGCTCGACCGCCCAGACGCTGATGTTGGGCGAGATCTTCGCCAGCACCTGGTCGGCGGCGAGAAACAGCTTTTCCGCCGCGCAGTAGAGCAGCACCTGCTCGGGCGCGTGGCCGTCGCCGGTGAGCACGGCGAAGGAGCGGCCGCCGATCTTGAGCGTGTCGCCGGCCACCAGCCGCCGGAACGTCGGCGGCAGGCCGGTGACCATCTTCAGGTATTCATGGCCGCGCGTGTTCACGAGCCGGGTGGTGTCGGCATCGAGACCATGACGTAAGTAAAAGTGTCGGTAGGTGTCGGCCTCCAGCGCGCCAGGGCTGAGCGAAATATTGGTGCAGCCGAGATAGGTGGTTTCGCTGGTCAACAACGGCAGGCCGAAGCGCTCCGACAGCCAGGCGGCGAGCCCGATATGGTCGGGATGGTAGTGCGTCACGATCAGCCGCGTCAGCCGCCTGCCGCGCAACGGTCCGGCCACCAGTTTTTCCCACACCGCGCGCGTCGCGTCGTCACCGAGCCCGGTGTCGAGCACGGCCCAGCCGTCGCCGTCGTCGATGAAGAAGACGTTGACGTGGTTGAGCCGGAACGGCAGCGGAATGCGCGTCCACAGGATGCCGGGCGCGACTTCGAGGACATCGCCGGTCGCGGGCGCGGCTCCGAAGGGGTAAACAAGACTGTCGGCTGTGATCATTTTGTCCCGGGGACGCTTTGTGACGCTACCGGGATGACAGAAAAGCGCCGCCCGGTCGAGGGGCCTGGCCGGCGCGCCGTGCCGGCCGCCGCAGCCCGCATCGAAGCACCGCCAAGAAGGCGACGCGCTTGCCCGGCATGGACCATCCCCGGATTGCACCGGCCGTCCTAAGCGGCGTCCAACAAAAGCCCCGGCAAATGACCGGGGCGAGGTTGGAAAGTCGAACCCTGAGGGGAGGGGGAGGAGCCAGGGTTCGCCGGATTAACCCGCGTTTTGCCGAAAAGTTCCTGGCGAGCGTTCGGGCTTGACCGTTGCGTTCAATATGACTCTCATCATGACTCTCATCACATCGGAGCATTCCGGAGGGGGACGTCATGACGGGTCGGTATTGTTTGCGCGCCAGCGCGGCGCTCGCGCTGCTGTGCTGCGCGTTCACCGTGTCGGCGCAGGCGCAGGCGCCGTCCGGCTGCGCGGTGCCGCCGCCGGCGCCGAAGCTCGATGCCTCGGCGCCGATCAACATCGGCCTCTTGAAGCTCGCGCTCATCCGCTACCGCTGCATGGATTACGACAACGAGGTCGCGGCCACGCTCGCCGAGGCGCGCGCCTGGGTGGCGCAGCGCGCGCCGGCAGTGTCGAAGCCGGCCATCGTGCTCGACATCGACGAGACCGCGCTGTCGAACTGGGAGCAGATTCACCACAACGACTTCGGTTACATCCGCGGCGGCCCGTGCGATCTCAAGTCGACCTCGGCCTGCGGCCAGCGCGACTGGGAATTGAGCGCCAGCGCCACGGCGCTCAAGCCGACGCTGGAGCTTTACACGCTCGCCAAGACCATCAAAGGCAGAGACGGCGCCGGCGTCGCGGTGTTCTTCGTCACCGGCCGGCCGGAAGACCCGTTCCAGAAGTCCGCCACCGAATGGAATCTGCGCAAGGCCGGTTACGACGGCTGGACGCGGCTGGTGATGCGGGCCGAGGGCCAGCCGACCGCCGACTTCAAGACCAAGGCGCGGCAGGCGATCGAGGCCGAGGGCTACACCATCGTCGCCAATGTCGGCGATCAGCTCAGCGACCTCGTCGGCGAATACGCCGAGCGCTGCTTCAAGGTGCCGAACCCGTTCTATTTCATCCCCGGCGGCACCATCCCCGAAGGCGGGCTGGCCTGCCTGCGGCGGTGAACATTTTTCGAGACCCTGGATTAGGGCCTTGCGCCCGCCGTATTTGGTAACATATATGGTACCATAACGATGCAGACGCTCGAATACCTGGATGCTTCCGGGCGGAGTCCGTTTCGCCGCTGGTTCGACGGCCTCGAACCGCGTGCCGCCGCGAAGGTTACGATCGCGCTGGCACGTATCGAGTTGGGCAACCTTTCGAATGCGAAAGGCATCGGGGGCGGGGTGTTCGAGTTTCGGATCGATTTCGGCCCGGGATACAGGGTCTATTTCGGCCGCGACGGCGACACGCTAGTGATTTTGCTCGGTGGTGGCACCAAGCAGCGTCAGCAGAAAGATATAGCGACCGCGCAGGCGCGGTGGGCGGACTACAAGACGCGCAAGAAGGAGCCGATGTGAGATGGCGCTGACACGCAGCTTCAAGGATACGGTGAAGGAACGCGCCGAGCGCGACCCGAAATTCCGTGCGGCCCTGTTCACGGAGGCGGTGGAGCAGATGCTCGCTGGCGACCTCGATACCGGCAAGGCAGTGCTGCGCGACTACATCAATGCAACGGTCGGCTTTGAGCGCTTAGCGCGCGAAACCGGCACGCCGACGAAAAGCCTGATGCGCATGTTCGGCCCGAAGGGCAATCCGCGTGCCGACAATCTGTTCGCGGTGATCAGCCGGTTGCAGAAGGCATCCGGCGTCAAGCTGGGCGTGGCAGCCGGGCGGTGAACCGCTACTCCGCCGCGTCCGCCATTTCCGAGCGCACCAGGGCGCGGAAGGTGTCGATCGGGGTCAGGCCCTTGTCGGTCTCGACGTGCCAGAAGGTCCAGCCGTTGCAGGCCTCCAACCCTTGCGCCAGCGCGCCCATGCGGTGGATCGAGCCGACGCGGTCGCCGAACGACAGCGCGCCGTCGGCGCGCACCAGCGCCTTGTGGCGCTTCTTGGCGTCGGTGAGGCGCGCGCCCGGCGTCACCAGGCCGCGCTCGACCAAAATCGAGAACGGCACCCGCGGCGCCTCGCGCGCGGTGACGAACGGCGCAATCGAGGGAGCGTCCAGCGGCTCTGTGGCGTCGATGCGCTTTTGCGCTTCCTTGGCGTATTTGGCCTCGCGCTCGAAGCCGATGAAGCGGCGGCCGAGATGCTTGGCGACGGCGCCGGTAGTGCCGGTGCCGGAAAACGGATCGAGCACCAGGTCGTCGACCCGCGAGCTCGAAAGAATGACGCGCGCCAGCAGCGCTTCCGGCTTCTGGGTCGGGTGCAGCTTTTTGCCGTCGCCGCCCTTGAGGCGCTCGTCGCCGGTGCACAAGGGAATCGTCCAGTCGGAACGGACCTGAACGTCCTCGTTGCCGGCCTTCAGCACCTCGTAATTGAAGGTGTAGCCCTTGCCGCTCGGCTCCGGCGACGCCCAGATCAGCGTCTCGTGCGCATTGGTGAAGCGCCGGCCGCGGAAATTCGGCATCGGGTTGGTCTTGCGCCAGATCACGTCGTTGAGGATCCAGAAGCCGAGATCCTGCATCGTCGCGCCGACGCGGAAAATATTGTGATAGCTGCCGATCACCCAGATCGTGCCGGACGGCTTGAGCACCCGCTGGCAGGCCTTCAGCCAGCCGCGCGTGAACTCGTCATAGGCGGCGAAGCTCGCGAACTTGTCCCAGTCGTCGGTGACGGCATCGACGTGGGAATCGTCTGGGCGCTTCAAATCGCTGGCGAGTTGGAGATTGTAAGGCGGATCGGCGAACACCAGATCCACGGAAGCCGCCGGCAGCTTGGCCATCTCGGCGACGCAGTCGCCGACGACGATGCGGTGCTGCTTGGCGGTCTCAGAAACTCCACGGGGCGCCCGTGAGGGCGCCCCGCGACGCGACACTACCATGACTCAACTCTGACTCAGGCGACGCGGTCGGCGACGCGGGACCTACAACCGACAGTTCGGACTATGGACTCCCAAGGTGAAAAAACGGTTTATGAAACTGTCCCAGAACTGGGCAAATTGTGCCTATTTAACGAGAGGTTAGCAGGTGTGGCGACGTTGTGTTCCGGCCTCGTTTGGAGCGCGACTATAAGCCTGCCTTTGGCGCGCCTTAGTGAATGCAGATAGCTTAAGCGACGCACGGGAGTGGCATGAATGCGCTGGGAAGATTTTCGCCGAAGCGACAACGTCGAAGATGAGCGCGACGGCGGTGGCGGTGGTGGTATCGGCGGCCTGCCGATCGGCGGCGGCGGACTGGGCATCGGCACGGTGATCGTGCTCGGCCTCATCGGCTGGGCGCTCGGCATCGACCCGAGTCTCCTGATCAGCGGCGCCGACGTGATCACCGGCGGCGGCGGCTCAAGCTACCAGCGGCCGTATCAGGAGCCGTATCAGCAGAACACGCAGCGCAAGACCGGCGCGCCGGCCGACCAGACCGGCCAGTTCGTCGCTGCCGTGCTCGGCAACACTGAGGACGTCTGGATCAAGATCTTCCAGGACAGCGGCCAGACCTACCGCGCGCCGCGGCTGCGGCTTTACTCAGGGTCGGTGGAAGGCGCCTGTGGCATCGGACAGGCGGCGATGGGGCCGTTCTATTGCCCGCGCGACCGGCGCGTCTATCTCGACACGTCGTTCTTCCGTGACATGCAGGTGCGCTTCAAGGGTTGCAGCGGCAAGGCCTGCGAATTCGCCGAGGCCTACGTGATCGCGCACGAGGTCGGCCACCACGTGCAGAACCTGCTCGGCATCTTGCCGAAGGCGCAACAGGCGCAGCAGGCCGCCGGCAGCAAGGCCGAGGCCAACCGCATCCAGGTGCGCGTCGAACTGCAGGCCGACTGCTTCGGCGGGGTCTGGGCCTACCATTCCAACCAGCGCTGGAAATCGCTCGAGCCCGGCGACGTCGAAGCCGCGTTGCAGACCGCGTCGGCGATCGGCGACGACCGCCTGCAGAAGCAGTCGCGCGGCACGGTGGTGCCGGACGCCTTCACCCACGGCTCGTCGGCCCAACGCCAGCGCTGGTTCTCGATCGGCCTGAAACAGGGCAAGGTGTCGGCCTGCAACACGTTCAGCGCGGCGGCGTTGTAACGCTCGCTTTATCCCTTCCCCTGCAACCGAACTCGGGTTTACCCGAGTTCGGCAATCTTAAGTGGCCGAAGTCGGAAACATCCGACTTCGGCT